>NZ_KV830932.1:131906-172791 GCF_001836955.1 Staphylococcus sp. HMSC063A07 | reverse complement strand
CCATCTTTGTGCTATTATTTTGGGATTTGTGTCCCAGCGCTCAAACAATATTTAGCTAAGCTTCCCGGATACGCGAGCATCTTGAATGCCTGTAATAGGGAAGTGTGCTGATAAATAAAATGATAATAGGATAATACCTACAAAACAAAGCACTAATAAGACATCCTTATAGGAAAATGGCGCATTGTAGTAATATGTTCTGGGACCATCTTTAAATCCTTTCGTTTCCATAGCTACTGAAAGTTGATGGGCACGACGGATGTTTTGACTGAGTATCGGAATTAATAAATGCTTAAAGCGTTTTAAACCTTTATAGTTCGACTTATCTATCATTTGATAACGCATCTTTAACGAACGGCGTAATTGAATAAGTGATGAGATAATCAGAGGTACCATACGAATAGCTGCCATAAACGCATAAGCGATTTTCGGTTTTATTTTTAAATGTTGCATTAAACTGTAAAAAATCATGACGATTTGAGAGGTTAGTGCAATAAGAATACCAAACATTGAAACTGTAATAGTACGCAATGAAATATGAAGTCCTCTGACAATACTTTCTGTACTTATTTGAATAATTCCTAGTTTAAAAATAAAATGTTCGCCATTGCCATATAAAATCATAAATAATGATGACGTGAGTGCAAATAAGATTGTAGCAAATAAGAAAGCAAGTGTAATTTTTAACTCAGTACCATTAAAAAGCATTAAAAAGATGAACATTAATGCTGAAATATAAAGCATGTAATCAAAATTGTGAATAAAAATAACAAAGAAAAACAGGGTAATACCTAAAAGTAATTTAGTGATAATATTCACATCATCCATGAAGGTATAGCGTTTTTTCCATCGTTCAAACATGTGTAACACCTGCCATTTCAAGAAGTTGTCCATTTTCCACATGTAAACGACGTGTAGGATAACGTTTGATGATTTCTGGGTCATGTGTAACCATAACGATCGTTTGCCCACGCTTCACGCGTTGCTGGAAGCGTTCAATAAGTTGGAAAGTATTATGACTATCCAATCCAAATGTCGGCTCATCTAGTAAAATGATATCCGCTTTAGAACTTAATGCAGTTGCTACACTTAAACGTCGTTTTTGGCCCATGGAAAGTTCGAAAGGGTGTTGCTGTTTGACGGCGTCTAAATGTAACAATGTAAGTAGTTCATTTGTTCTATCATCTGCAACTTGTGGATCTTGGTGATTATAATGAATATGTATCTCATCATAAACAGAATTGGTAATAAATTGTAATTCAGGATTTTGGTATACCAAATACATATGTTGGGCTGCTTGTTTAATCTTACTAATGACTGTGCCATTATAATACATTTGGCCTTTATACTTTATTAATTGAAGAATCGATTCTATTAATGAGGTTTTACCTGTGCCGTTTTTCCCAGTTATCGTTATCCATTCGCCTGTACCAATAGATATTTCAGGGATTTGAATTAATGTTTTCTTTCCTCGGATAATTTCTCCATTTTTGTAATTAAAGCGTGGCTCAGATTTTTCTGTTGATATCAGTTGTCGAGTTGGTGCATGTTCCCAGGCTTTTGGATGCCACACGCCAAATTCAGTTAATAAATCCTCACAATGTGTTAATACATAGTCCGGAGTGTTATCTGCAATAATATGTCCCTCATAATCCATAAGTATTACTCTATCGACATGATTCCAAATATGTTCAACTTTATGTTCGACAATAAGTACAGTTTGATCTGCCCATAGTTCAATAAGTTTATTCCATAGTTCTGCAGTTGCTTCGACATCGAGCATCGCAGTTGGTTCGTCTAAAAATAGTGTACTTGCATCTTGAAGGATTGTTTCTACGATCGCAAGCTTTTGTTTCATACCGCCACTTAAGTGATTGACAAATGTTTGATCTGTTACTTTCAAGTCTACAGAGTTCAAAGCAGCTTCAATTTGAGCATTCATCTCATGTTGCGGTACTTGCTTATTTTCTAAAACAAACGCGAGTTCTTCATAAACTTTAGGCATACAAAATTGTGTATCAGGGTCTTGAAAAATCACACCACTATGAGGGTCGATTTCAAGCTCATCATATTTCATTGGCAAATCAATCAAATTGGGTACGATACCACTTAATACATTAAGCAAGGTGCTTTTACCAGATCCAGATGGACCTAGTAAAAGCACTTTTTCTTTGTCTTTAATTTCAATATTAAGGTGATCAAAAATTTTGCGTTCTCCGTTTGGATATTTCAAACGTAAATTTGTAACTTTTAACACGTCAATGTCCCCTTATAGGTTGTCATAATCTTGTTTAGATGCTGGGCGGAATAATTTTGTAACACCGGTTTGATCCAGCGCTTTGACGACGATGTAAGATAATAAACCAGCAAGGATGATACCACTAATGGCGCGGAAAACGATAAATAGAAGTAAGTTCCAACCAGCAACTTCATTTAAATAGCCATAAAAGTAATCAACTGGGAATGAAATAAGTGCAGTAAGTAACCCGGCTAACATAGCTACTACAGCGCTACGAGATTGATATTTAAAGATAGCAAAAATAATTTCACATGCAACACCTTGCAGTATGGCATAAATAATAGTAGGAATATCAAATTTACCCATAACAATTGTTTCCCCAGCACCAGCTGCAAATTCAGCGATGATTGCAATTCCTGGTTTAGGTATGATTAAGTATGCCACGATTGCGGCCATAAACCATACACCATAAGTCAGTTGTTCAAGGTGTAAACCAGCAACTTTTGCAAATTCATATGGAAACCACCACAAGTTATAAATGATGGCAAAAATAACAGCGATTAACACTGTAACTAGTATTTCAGATAATTTTAAACCTTTTGACATAAAAATTGCCTCCTAAAAAAACGCACAACCTTCACGTAGAAAGATGTGCGTTAAAAAATAAATGCTTAAACGATAAGCATTGCAATTTATCGTCACTTTCCTACGCTAGTACAAGCTAGATCAGGTTCGAAGGGTTTGAAGCAAGGCTTCATCTCAGTTTAAACACCCCTAGTGCGTTTATGTAATTTAATTTAAATGTATGCTTTTTGGTACTTGATGTCAAGGCAATTTCAATAAATTATAATAAAAGTGGTTAAGAAATAAAAAAGCATCTTACATACACTTTCACATCTATCATTAATGATTAACAATGAAAATTTGGGAGCGAGACAGAAGTTATTATGAATTCTGTCCCGCTCCCATAGATTTAACTTAACATATTTAAATTTAATATAAGAAGCAGTGTGCACTGCGAAATAAATTATATTACGTTTAGTCTAATGTGTCTTGAACATCTTTTTTAGTTTGTTCTATGCTATCTTCTGTACTTTCTTTTTCCTTTTTAAGCTTTTCTTCAGCTTCTTTAGCTTTTTCTGCGGATTTTTTATTTAATTCTTCATTTGACATAAATAACACTCCTTAATAGTGATTATATTTGTTGTATACCCTGACCATTTATTGTTAAACTTTTGCTAAGTCTATAGTCGTATTTAATGAAATATTAAAGACAAGTCGGGCTTCTTCATATATAATAACTTTTGAGGTGAACAGTATGTCTTTTCTTAAGAAACACACCGAGATTATTTTCAGTTATATCATCGGTTTCGTTTCACTTTTCACAGGTCTCATTGTTTTGATTAACTTGCCTTTAATTAAAGAGCTTAATCAAAAGGAAAAAGTTGATTTAAAGATTTTTTCGGTATGGGACTTCCTGAATGCATTTTTTAGTGAAATTATTAGAGTGATGAGTAGGTTTATAGGCGCTTTTCCTATTATAAGTGCTATAATCATTATCCTTTTTGGTGTCTTAGTCATCTTTATTGGCTACACATTATTTAGAACAACGAAGTATGATTATGATATTTCAATTTTTTATTTAATATTCGGAATCGTTTTCTTTATCATTACGATTTTATTAATGACGCAAGTTTATGGTTTCTGGGCAATTATTTTTATTTTCCCATTTGTCATTCATATTGGTTATATTGTATATAAAGATGAATTAAATCCAAACAATAGAAAGAATCATTATTTGTGGATTATATTGTCATATGGTATTAGTTACCTTATTACACAAATTTCTTTATACGGCAAAGTAGATGCTAATGAAATTGCACCTATTGATATTTTAAGTGTAAATACTTTCTTCATTATTATGTGGTTGTTAGGGCAAATGTCTATTTGGAACTTTTTATTCTTAAGACGTGCGCTACCATTAACAAAAGAAGAGTTAGGTGAAGAATATGATTTATCTAGAACATCAAAAGGCAATGTTTCAAATCAAACGAAAGTTCACTTAAAGCAACTTCAAGATAAGACAACAGAATATGCACGTAAGACTAGAAGAAGTGTCGATTTAGATAAAATTAGAAAGAAAAGAGACAAATTCAAAAACAAAGTTAAAAATATCATTAATATTGAAGAAGATGATATTCCAAATTGGATGCGTAAGCCAAAATGGGTAAAGCCAGTATTTGTAGAAATCTTTTGTGGTATTATTATTTTCTTATTTACCTTTATTGAATTTAACAATAGAAATTCGCTTTTTGTTTCTGGTGAGTGGAAAATATCTCAAACACAGTATGTCATTGAATGGGTTACATTGCTTATACTAATATTTATTATTATTGTGTATATTGCAACGACGTTGACACACTATTTACGCGGTAAATTTTATTATTTGCAATTGTTTATGATTAGTATTCTGTTCTTTAAATTACTTACAGAATTTATCAACATCATGATTCATGGATTACTATTATCCGTATTTATTACGCCAACATTAATCATTATGTTGATAGCAGTTATTGTAGCATTTAGTTTACAAGTTAGAGATGAGCCATAAATGATATATGATCGACCAACGAATGTCGTTATGATAGTGGCTGGAATATGAATGCTAAAATAATAAAGGTCAGTATTTAAATACAAAGGCATAGCTCTAAGATGATTTCAAAATTGAAGAATTGTCTTAGAGCTTAGTTTATGTTAAATATCATATTTCTCCATTTTTCTAAGGTACAGCTTGAGTCTACACAAGCTGGTAGTGCTTGAAATTTTTTGATAGGATCCTAGTTTTTAACTTGGCTTATTCTTTCAAGAACCTTGTCATCAATGAGTCTAGGATATCATTGATGTTATAGGTTATGAACGCTATATTGGCAGTAGTTGACCAGATTGAAAATACGCTTATACCAGGCTTTTTCAATCCTACACAATCTTGCCGGGGTGGAACTAAAATTTCATTATGAATGCTGTCTTGCTCCAGAATAGTTTTAAAACATAACACACTCACGTATAATTTAATAAATGATTGCTAAATATAATTAAGAATAAACGCTTTACAAACTAAAATATAATGTATCAATTATAAAAATGGTAGTTTTGCCACGATTTGGATGGAAATTGCCATTTTTCTTTGATTAGAAACGATTTACAGGCCAATCTCTTTTTTATGATGATATCTATAAATTTGTTAATATAAAAGAAACAGTGATAAAGCCTAACATATTTTAATAAAGGAAGGCAGAGAACGTTTATGAAGACAGCTATTATAAATAAAGGGAAAGAACAAAAATATTTAAATCATTATCCTTTAGTAGATGAAGAAGATATTTATCGCCAGGATCATTTAAAAGAGGGCGATTTATTTCAGTTAACAACTGATCAAGGTCGTTATATTGCCACAGCATATGTAGGACGGCAACATAAAGGATTAGGATGGGTGTTAAGTTATAATCCAAGTGAAGAGATTACTACTTCATTTTTCACACAATTATTCACAGATGCTTTAGCTGAACGTGACTACTATTTTCATATTGATGGTACAAATGCATTTCGCTTGTTTAATGCTGAAGGAGATGGAATTGGCGGTTTAACGATTGATAATTATAACGGTCATTTACTTGTTCAATGGTATTCAAAAGGTATCTACAAATTTAAATTTGAAATTTTGCAAGCGATAGAAACAGTTATTCCTTACAAATCTATTTACGAAAAAATGAGATTTAAAGATGCTGATTATTCAGGTGGTTTCGTCAAAGGAGAAGCACCACAATTTCCGATAGTTATTGAAGAGAATTTTACATTTTACAATGTTGATTTAAATGATGGATTAATGACAGGAATATTTTTAGACCAAAAAGAAGTGCGTAAAAAGCTACGTGATCAATATGCTGAACAAAAAAATGTCCTTAATTTATTCAGCTATACAGGAGCTTTTTCAGTTATTGCAGCTAATCATGCACAATCAACGACAAGTGTTGATTTGGCTAATCGTTCTAGAGCTTTAACGGAAGAAAATTTTGGTCTTAACGGCATAGATCCTAAGACACAATTCATTTATGTAATGGATACATTTGATTTTTATAAATATGCACATAGACACAATCGCTTTTATGATACGATTGTGATTGATCCGCCAAGTTTTGCACGTAATAAAAAGAAAACTTTTTCCGTACAAAAAAATTATGATGAGCTCATAAATGGTGCATTAAGCGTTCTAGCGCCAAATGGTGTATTGTTATTATGCACAAACTCAAGTATCTTCTCATTAAAAGCATTTAAATCTGTCATTAAATCGACTTTAGAACAGGCGAATGTAGATTATGAAATTAAAGAAGTCATGGGTTTGCCGAAGGACTTTAAAACGCATCCGCATTATAAACCGTCTAAATATTTGAAAGCAGTTTTTATTCAAATCAAGAATTAAATTTAGTGAAGTGGGTATAATACCGTCATGACACAAAATGAAAGGTGATATTTCATGGGGATTAGACAAAATTTAAGTAATCGAATAACGACTAAAGTAGGTCAAAAAGTATTTAAAATAGAGGATATTAAAGAAAAAAATGCCATGCCAACGACACAGGATGAGTTAGCTAGATGTCGTGAAAGGGCAGAGGCAATCGTTAAAAGAAAATCTTTGATGTCTTCAACGGCTTCTGTTGTACCTATTCCTGGATTGGACTTTGGTGTAGATATTAAATTGATGCGCGATATTATTGAAGATGTAAACAAACTATATGGATTAGATCATAAACAAGTAAACACACTTGGAGATGATTTAAGAGAACGTATTTTTGCTGCGGCTGCTATTCAAGGTAGTCAATTCATCGGCAAAAAAGTATCAAGTGCTGTGCTTAAAATTGTTATTAAGGACATGGCTAAGCGAGCAGCTGCCAAACAAACGCGATGGTTTCCATTAGTAGGTCAAGCAATTTCAGCATCTATTAGTTATTATTTTATGAACAAATTGGGACAAGATCATATTGAAAAATGTGAAAAAGTAATCAAGGATATTATTTAAATGTAACTTTATGTAGTATAATCAACATATACAACAATATCTCACTATATACGAATTGAATTTATTAATATAATTTGGTAGTGTTATTGTATAAAAATACGTTAGATGACTGAAAAATGAATTTTCTAACTGTAAGAAGGAGACTTTTACTATGGAACAAAAATCATATGTAATTATTGATGAAACAGGAATTCATGCACGTCCAGCTACAATGTTAGTTCAGACTGCTTCTAAATTTGATTCAGATATTCAATTAGAATATAACGGTAAAAAAGTTAACTTAAAATCAATCATGGGTGTAATGAGCTTAGGTGTAGGTAAAGACGCAGAAATCACTATTTATGCAGATGGTAGCGATGAAGCGGATGCAATTCAATCAATCAGTGATGTCTTATCTAAAGAAGGTTTAACTGAATAATTATGTCTAACTTAATCAACGGCATTGCAGCTTCAGATGGGGTTGCTATTGCAAAAGCATATTTACTTGTTGAACCAGATTTATCATTCACCAATGAAAAAATCACTGATATAGATGCTGAAATCAATAAATTTAAAAATGCTGTAGAAGCATCTAAAATTGAATTGACTAAAATTAGAAATAATGCAGAAAAACAATTAGGTGCTGACAAAGCAGCTATTTTTGATGCGCATTTATTAGTCCTAGATGATCCTGAATTAATTCAACCAATTGAAGATAAAATCTCTAATGAGAAAGTGAATGCACCTCAAGCATTAAATGAAGTGACATCACAATTCATTACGATTTTTGAATCAATGGATAATGAATATATGAAAGAGCGTGCTGCAGATATTAGAGACGTATCTAAACGTTTACTTGCACATATTCTAGGCGTGGAATTACCTAACCCAAGTATTATTGATGAAAGTGTCGTTATTGTGGGGAATGACTTAACACCTTCAGATACTGCACAATTAAATAAAGACTTTGTTCAAGGATTTGTGACAAACATTGGCGGTAGAACAAGTCATTCAGCAATTATGAGTCGTTCACTTGAAATCCCTGCTGTCGTTGGTACAAAATCAATCACACACCAAGTTAAACAAGGAGATATGATTATTGTTGATGGTATAACTGGTGATGTTATTATTGATCCAACTGAAGATGAACTGATCGCATATCAACATAAACGTGAACGTTTCTTTGAAGATAAAAAAGAACTTCAAAAACTACGTGATGCTGAAACGGTTTCTTTAGATGGTATTCATGCTGAACTTGCAGCGAATATCGGTACGCCAGATGACTTGTATGGCGTTATTGAAAACGGTGCTGAAGGCATTGGCTTATATAGAACAGAATTTTTATATATGGGCAGAGATCAAATGCCAACTGAAGATGAGCAATTTGAAGCATATAAAAAAGTGCTTGAAACGATGAAAGATAAACGCGTCGTAGTTCGTACATTAGATATTGGTGGAGATAAAGAACTACCTTATCTTAATTTGCCTAAAGAAATGAACCCATTCTTAGGTTACCGTGCGATTCGATTGTGCTTAGATCAACCAGATATTTTCAGACCACAGTTGCGCGCTCTTTTACGTGCTTCAGCATATGGAAAATTAAATATTATGTTCCCAATGGTTGCTACTATTAATGAGTTTAGAGATGCCAAAGCGCTTCTTTTAGAAGAAAAAGAAAATCTAAAAAATGAAGGACATGACGTGTCAGATGATATCGAGCTCGGAATAATGGTAGAAATCCCATCAACAGCTGCATTAGCTGATATCTTTGCTAAAGAAGTTGATTTCTTCAGTATCGGTACTAATGATTTGATTCAATACACAATGGCTGCTGACCGCATGTCAGAACGTGTATCATACCTTTATCAACCATATAATCCAGCTATTTTACGTCTAGTGAAACAAGTGATTGAAGCTTCTCATAAAGAAGGTAAATGGACTGGTATGTGTGGCGAGATGGCTGGCGATGAAACAGCAATTCCATTATTACTTGGTTTAGGTTTAGATGAATTCTCTATGAGTGCAACATCTATCTTAAAAGCAAGACGTCAAATTAATGGATTAAGTAAAAATGAAATGACGGAATTAGCTAATAGAGCGATTAATTGTTCAACACAAGAACAAGTAAAAGAATTAGTTCACAATATAGCTCGATAAAATTTAATTTCACAATAAAGAAGAACCTTATTGGCAATTATTGTCAGTAAGGTTCTTCTTTTTATAAATAAAAACAATAGTCAGTGTCTAACTGATTATACTGTTATGTTGAATGCGTGATTAATTTTATCAATATCTACAGTATACATTGGTTCGTCATTAAGCAATATAAACGGTGTTGCAAACGCATCATACTCTAACATTTCCACACGATAAGCTTGATGCTTTATATGTTTTTCTTCAAAAGGAATTTGATGTTCATGTAAATAATTCTTAATAAAGGAACAAGGTGGACAATCGTCTTGTGTATAAAGTGTAATGTGTGCCATAAAGTTATCCTTTCATTTTTATACTGGATTTACTATATAAAAATAACGCTCAAAAATCAACTTATGAACAATATGTGAAAATAGGACAAAATGATTTTTTTATAGTGCATATATTTATATACTATATATCTAATTGTTTATACTATGAAATCAACGTGAGGGTGATATTAAGCATGAATTTAGTTAAAAAGAGATATGTATTATTAGCACCATATAACAATGAATTAAACACTATAGTGGCATGTAAGTGTCCTTGTAGTTTTACATATGATGTATTTAATTCTGTTCTAATGGAAAGAGGTGAGCAGTAATGGCATACACTGGGATAAGTATGCTGGTGCTTTGGATTTGTTTATTTTTTTATGTCATTGCTGCGGGTATTTATTTTGGAACAGGGTGCTTTGCTTTTTATATGCACATGTCTGGTGAAGAGAAGAAGGTAAAAGTACTTTATAAATATATGATAAATCCCATTTGGGGCTTAATTAATATATGTTGCGTGTTTTGTTATGTAGGTATGATTGCTTTATTTCCATCAGCAATTCACTATTTGAATACAATGATTTTAATTCCTGGTTCAATAGCACTTATCTGTATAATCATCAGAGGTTGCAGTTATATTTTTATCAATAAAAGAGCTGACATAAGTCTACCATGGCTGTTGATATATTGTTTGTCTGGATTAGGAATTCCGGCTGCATTAGCATCTGTTCTCACTATATCAGAAGGCGGTTATATTATAGAAGATGGCGCACACCTTGATTTGAATTGGGTGCAACTGGCCATTAGCCCGTTTGCTTGGTCAGTAGTCTTTTTAGCCGTGATAACAGTGTTGTATATTTCAGCAGGTTTTTTAACATATTCTGCAGCAAAATTAAAAGATACACACGTATATTTAACTGTAAGAAAGTGGCTGTTGCTTTGGAGTATGCCAATGATTATGGTCTCATTATTTGTTTTTCTATCATTACGAATTCAAAATGCGAATCATTTTACCAATGCGATATATAATTATTGGTGGATGTTTACTTTAAGTTTACTATGTTTTATCATTGCGATGTCTCTAGCTTTGTTAAAAAAATACCATGGAATCGCAATGCTTATGATGATATTACAACTGTTTTTTGCTTTTTTCGGTTACGGGTTGAGTAAGTTACCTTATATTGTATATCCATTTGTTAAAATAACAGATACTACAGTTAGTGTTGCTACAGGATTAACACTTATGATTGTTATTATTTTAGGTTTACTTTTACTTATTCCATCGTTAATATTATTATTGAGATTAGCAACAGACAATAAAGGGATTGTCAAAAATCAGAAATAAAGATTGAGTGAGGATTGGGTTCTTTATTATACCTATCCTCATTTCTATCATGATAGGAGTATACTTACTATGGATAAAGAGTACGTTGTGATTGGATTAGGACGTTTTGGGGGAAGTATTGTTAGAGAACTAAACGCACTTGATATGGATGTTATGGCGATTGACCACGATGAAGCTAGAGTTAATGAATATAGTGATATTGCAACACATGCGGTCATTGCTGACACTACGGATGAAGCAGTAATGAAAAGTTTAGGTATTCGAAACTTTGATCATGTCATCGTAGCCATAGGGGAAAATATTCAATCTAGTACTTTAACAACGTTGATATTAAAGGAACTAGGTGTTAAGAAAGTAACGGCTAAAGCCCAAAATGATTATCATGCTAAAATATTAAATAAAATTGGGGCAGATACGGTAGTACATCCAGAACGGGATATGGGACGACGTATTGCACATAATGTAGCAAGTGCCAGTGTGCTTGATTATTTAGAGTTATCTGATGAACATTCACTAGTTGAACTTAAGGCGAGTGAAAAGATGGCTGGACAGTCCATTGTCAATTTAGATATTCGAGCTCAATATGGAATCAATATCATTGCAATAAAGCGGGGTAAAGAAATTATTGTATCACCAGACCCAAATATCAATATTGAAATTGGCGATATTTTAATCATGATTGGACATGATAATGATTTAAATCGCTTTGAAAAGAAAATTGTTCGCTAAGAAATAATCTATTTTAAACATAAAAAGAGGCTGGGATATAAATCTCAGAAAAATAGCGCTCAGATGAATTGAATTCAACTCATCTGAGCGCTTCTTTTTATTCAATACTTCGTATTGTTGGCTCGCTTTCTTAGGGGACAGCTTCAGCCTGTAGTCTTCAGCTCGTCCTGTTTCCTCAAGAGTCTCGCCAAAATACGTCGCATTTATATGTAATTTTACATCAACATACTTTAAAAAAATAAGGCACTTTCGTATCATTTAATAAACTTCACTAAACTAAATTAACGAGGTGCCTTATGTATAAAGATTATAACGTGACGCAACTTACACTACCAATAGAAACTTCAATTCTTATTCCTACAAATGATATCTCTCGATATGTAAATGAAATTGTTGAAACAATCCCAGATAATGAATTCGATGAATTCAAACACCATCGTGGGGCTACATCTTATCCCCCTAAAATGATAACGAGCTGTATATTATCTAATACATAAGGGAAAAGCCAATTTCTATCAAATAATTTTAATAGAAATTGGCTTTTTTACATTGTTTAAGAACTTAATGTCTGAGACCCTTAGTATGGTCTAAACATCATTCTTCATTGACTTTCATAATCACAGGTAAAATCATTGGTTTGCGCGCTGTTTTTTCGTATAAATAAGGCTGCAATGTTTCAATGATAGATGATTTAATTTGATGCCATTGAATGTCTTTATTACTATTTAATTTGGAAATAACATCAGTTTTGATGCGACGTTGTGCATCGTATATCAATTGTCCAGATTCACGCATGTAGACGAAGCCACGTGAGATAATATCTGGTCCAGATAATAATTTGTTTGTTTTGAAATCAATGCTAACAACAACAATCACGAGACCTTCTTCAGAAAGAAGTTTACGGTCACGAATAACTACATTGCCAATATCACCAATACCACTACCATCAACCAAGACGTTACCGGATGGAATGCGACCAGCTTTACGTGCTGAATCATGCGTTAAAGCAAGTACATCACCAATGTCAAAAATAAAGACATTTTCTTCTGGTACACCGCAATCCACACCAGTTTGACCATGTGCTGTTAACATGCGGTACTCACCATGAATAGGTAAGAAGAACTTGGGTTGTATTAAGCGTAACATTAATTGTTGGTCACCTTGAGAACCATGTCCAGATGTATGGATATTAGATATTTTACTATGAATAACCTCTGCACCAGCTTTATATAATGCATTGATGGTTCTATTAATACTTTTAGTATTACCTGGTATAGGTGAGGAGCTAAATACAACTGTATCTTCTGGGATGATTTTAATTTGTTTGTGTGTACCATTAGCTATTCTTGATAATGCAGCCATTGGTTCACCTTGAGAACCTGTACATAAAATCAATAATTCATGTTTTGGAATATGATGAATTTTATTAGGTTCAACGAATGTTTCAGGTGGAGCTTTAATATAGCCTAACTCCATACCAATTTTAATATTATTTTCCATTGAACGACCAAATGTCACAATTTTACGGTTGTACTTAATTGCTGCTTCTACCGCTTGTTGGACACGATAAATATTTGAAGCGAATGTTGCAAAGATAATACGGCCTTTGCAATTTCTAAAAATCTTATCCACATTTTGGCCAACTTCACGTTCACTTAATGTGAAGTCCGGGACGAGCGCATTCGTAGAGTCTGATAACAGACACAATACGCCTTCTTTACCAAGTTGCGCCATCTTAGCGATATTTGCAGGCGCTCCTACAGGTGTAAAGTCAAATTTGAAGTCTCCCGTGTGAACAATTTTACCTTCAGGTGTGTCAACAATAACACCATATGCTTCGGGAATACTGTGTGTTGTTAGATAGAATGATACTTCAAAATGTTTAGATTTAATTACACTATCTTCTGTAATTTCAATCAATTCCGCATTTCTTAATAAATTGTGTTCATCTAATTTATTTCTAATTAAGCCTAGAGCTAATGGGCCACCATATATAGGCACATTAATTTGCTTCAATAGGTAGGGCACACCACCTATATGGTCTTCGTGACCATGTGTTATAAACAGACCGACAATTTTGTCTTGATTCTGTTCTAAATAAGTGTAATCGGGAATAACGTAATCAATACCCAATAAATTGTCATCTGGAAATTTTATTCCAGCATCGATAATGACAATTTCATCTTTGTACTCAACGGCGTAAGTATTTTTACCTACCTCTCCAAGACCGCCAAGTGCATATACACCTACTTCATTTTGATGTAATTGTTTCATTATTCAGCGTTCTCCACATTAAAATGTTCAGAATGTTCTTTTTCATATTCTAAATGTGCGCCCTCTAATTTTGTAATAAATTCGATGTTATAATTACGATCTTTTAAATAGCGTCTAACTTGTTCTTCTGTTTCGCCTTCAACATAAATAGTTTGAGTGTTTTCTCGTACGATAACCTCGTTTTTATTATGCTGATAAAATACTTTAAATATTGCCATGTTATCTATTTCCTCCTAATACGTTAACTTTTAAATGAATTTAAATAAGAACCTAGTACATACACAGGGTAGCTAAACTAAGTACCAATGTCCTGCTCGTTTTTTAATTAATGAAATAAAATGTCACAACATACAAGCCTTTTAATTGAAATTAAAATCTTACTGCCCGTTATGTTTTCTAGGGTATATTTCGTCGTTCATGTATTGAAATTAGTAAGTACTTTACTAAAATTCCAGTTATTCATTATTTTACATGAAGTAACGGAATAAATAAAGCAGTTTATAATATACTGATAATTATTATAAAAAAACTAAGCTTTATGGCAAAAATGAACAGCTAGTATCTCGTTTTAAAGATACTAGCTGTGATGATGTCACCATGATATATTGATAACTATATAATATTGTAAATATACTGCTTAGCAGTTCCCAAATTATACTTCTATTGAATCAGGTAGTGGCGTTAAAGGGTGTTCGGCATCAATATGATCATAGAACATGATACCGTTTAAATGATCAATTTCATGTTGAACGACAATAGCAGGATATCCTTTTAATCTAAGTTTAACATCTTTACCATCAATGTCTTTAGCTTTCACTGTTACTCGGTAGTGTCTATGAACGAGACCAGGTATGTTTTTATCAACGCTTAGGCAACCTTCGCCAGTAGGTAAATACGCGTACTGAACACTATAGCTTACCACTTTAGGATTGACTAACATTAAATCGTAAGAACGACCATTTCCATCATCAGGTAAATAGACAGCAATCATTTTCTTTGAAATATCTATTTGAGGTGCTGCTAAGCCAACACCTGATCGTAAGCCATATCGATTAGCAATTTCATCGTCTTGACTATTAATTAAAAATTCACGCATAGATTTTAAAGTTTGTTTATCTTCATCAGACAGTGGAAAATCAACATCTTGAGCTTCGGCACGTAATGTTGGATGACCGTCTTTAATTATATCTTTCATAGTTAACATGAATATACACCTTCCTTTATTAATTATAATCTATTATATTGAATAGCATTTATTATACGCTATTTGATTTGATTTATAAAAATACTTTCTATATCATTACAATCATTACAGTGAGTATATCTCGGGAGGGACTATAAATGAAATTATATCGAGCTTTGGGTGTCTTACTTGCATCCACTCTTTTGCTGGCCGGATGTACAACGGATAGAAAAGAAGTGAGAGCTTATGAAGATACGATACAACAAGCCTCTAGCAATGAACAAGTTATAAACTCAACTGGTCAAAAATTAAATGATTTAGAAAAGCAAAAGCAACAGTATTATAAAAAAATTGTAACTAATAATCCAGACACACGTGTTAAAGTTGCTGATAAGATGATTAGTAATATCAATGAAAGAAGCAAAGAATTTAATAAAGAAGTCAAAGCTATGAATGCTTCAAATAAAGAATTCAAAAAAGCAAGCAAACATATTAATCAAATTAAAGATGATTCCAAAAGAAAAGAACTCAAGGAACTTGATGATGCACTCAAAGATAAATACAAAAAGCACGATGATTATGCCGCAGCATATCGTAATATTTTAGATAAAGAACGATCATACTTTAAATTGTTGAAACAAAAAACGGTTATGCAACAACAAGAAAAAGAAAAGGGAGAAGCAATTAACAAGGCTCAAAAAACATTTAAGCAAAAATTTGAAGCATACATAAAAGCGTTGAATAAGGTCAATAAAGAAAAAGGAGATATTGACAAAATAAGCGAATGATTTAACTAATACAGATTGTCTAAATGGACTAATACAGATGGACAATCTGTATTCTTTTTTAGTAACACAGAACTTTTCCAAATTGATTAACAGGTCTATTTATTTATGATACAATACAAATGGATAAAATGAATTTCTATTATATGGGAAAGGTATGGTGAATTGAATGGCTCCTAAGTTACAAGCCCAATTCGATGCAGTAAAAGTTTTAAATGAGACGCAATCGAAATTTGAAATGGTTCAAATTTTGGATGTAGATGGTAATGTCGTAAATGAAGACTTAGTACCTGATTTAACAGATGAACAACTTGTAGAATTGATGGAAAGAATGGTATGGACTCGAATTCTTGACCAACGTTCTATTTCATTAAATAGACAAGGACGTCTAGGTTTCTATGCGCCTACAGCAGGACAAGAAGCTTCACAATTAGCTTCACAATATGCTTTAGAAAAAGAAGACTTTATTTTACCTGGTTACCGTGATGTACCACAAATTATTTGGCACGGTTTACCATTAACTGAAGCATTCTTATTCTCAAGAGGTCACTTCAAAGGAAATCAATTCCCTGAAGGTGTAAATGCCTTTAGTCCACAAATTATTATCGGTGCGCAATACATTCAAACTGCTGGTGTCGCATTTGGTATTAAAAAACGTGGTAAAAAAGCAGTAGCGATTACTTACACAGGTGACGGTGGATCTTCACAAGGTGACTTCTATGAAGGTATAAACTTTGCTTCTGCTTATAAAGCGCCTGCAATTTTTGTAATTCAAAATAATAACTACGCGATTTCTACACCACGTAGTAAGCAAACAGCTGCCACTACATTGGCTCAAAAAGCAATTTCTGTAGGTATTCCTGGTATTCAAGTTGATGGAATGGATCCATTAGCAGTTTATCAAGCAACTAAAGAAGCACGTGATCGTGCAGTTGCAGGTGAAGGTCCTACTTTAATTGAAACAATGACATATCGTTATGGACCACATACAATGGCTGGTGACGACCCAACTCGTTACAGAACTTCAGATGAAGATGCAGAATGGGAGAAAAAAGATCCATTAGTACGTTTCAGAAAATTCCTTGAAAATAAAGGTTTATGGAATGAAGATAAAGAAAACGAAGTAATCGAACGTGCTAAAGATGATATTAAAAAAGCAATCAAAGAGGCAGACAAAGTTGAAAAACAAAAAGTTACTGACTTAATGGACATCATGTATGAAGAAATGCCTCAAAACTTAGCTGAACAATATGAAATTTACAAAGAGAAGGAGTCGAAATAAGCCATGGCACAAATGACAATGGTTCAAGCGATTAACAATGCGCTTAAAACTGAATTGCAAAATGACGAAAATGTTTTAATTTTCGGTGAAGACGTTGGTGTTAACGGCGGTGTATTCCGTGTTACTGAAGGTTTACAAAAAGAATTCGGTGAAGACCGTGTATTCGATACTCCATTAGCTGAATCAGGTATTGGTGGTTTGGCTCTTGGTTTAACTACTCAAGGATATCGTCCAGTTATGGAAATTCAATTCCTTGGCTTCGTTTTTGAAGTGTTTGACGAAGTTGCTGGACAAATCGCGCGTACTCGTTTCCGTTCAGGTGGTACAAAAACAGCTCCTGTAACTATTCGTACACCATTTGGTGGTGGGGTACATACGCCTGAGTTACACGCTGATAACTTAGAAGGTATTTTAGCTCAATCACCTGGTATTAAAGTGGTTATTCCTTCAGGCCCTTACGATGCAAAAGGTTTATTAATTTCATCTATTAGATCTAATGACCCAGTTGTTTATTTAGAACATATGAAATTATACCGTTCATTTCGTGAAGAGGTACCTGAAGAAGAATATACAATTGAAATTGGCAAAGCTAAAGTTGTTAAAGAAGGTACAGATATCACTTTAATCGCTTATGGTGCAATGGTTCAAGAATCCGTTAAAGCTGCTGAAGAACTTGAAAAAGATGGTCATTCAGTAGAAGTGATTGACTTACGTACTGTTCAGCCATTAGATATGGATACGCTAGTTGCTTCTGTTGAAAAAACAGGACGCGTTGTTGTTGTTCAAGAAGCACAACGTCAATCAGGTGTTGGCGCAAATGTTGCTGCTGAATTACAAGAAAGAGCAATTTTATCATTAGAAGCACCAATTGCACGTGTTGCTGCTGCTGATACAGTTTATCCATTCACTCAAGCTGAAAATGTTTGGTTACCAAACAAAAATGATATTGTTGAACAAGCAAAAGCAACATTAGAGTTCTAATAATTTGTTGTAAAAAATTGCAAGACTTACTTTTGAATAAATGATTTAGATGTGTAAAAATGAACTATGAGGTCGGGACAACTGAGGGTTTTGTATCATCTGGTAAAACGCATTAAAAAAGCTTTTCTAGTTGCATATTAAGCTGATGTCTCAACCTCATGTTATAAATTTAATGAAATAATTGAAAATGACATTATTAGGAGGACAAGAACGTGGCATTTGAATTTAGATTACCCGACATTGGTGAAGGTATCCACGAAGGTGAAATTGTAAAGTGGTTTGTTAAAGCCGGAGACACTATTGAAGAAGATGATGTGTTAGCTGAAGTTCAAAACGATAAATCCGTAGTTGAAATCCCTTCTCCAGTAAGCGGTACAATTGAAGAAGTGGTAGTAGACGAAGGAACTGTTGCAGTAGTAGGAGACGTCATCGTTAAAATTGATGCACCTGATGCTGAAGAAATGCAATTTAAAGGTCATGATGACGATTCATCAGCTAAAGAAGAGCCAGCTAAAGAAGAAGCTAAAGCTGAAACTGAAGAAGCGCCAGCAGCATCAGCTTCACAAGATGAAGAAGTAGACGAAAATAGAAAAATTAAAGCAATGCCTTCAGTTCGTAAATATGCACGTGAAAAAGGTGTTAATATTAAAGCGGTTGCTGGTTCAGGTAAAAATGGCCGTATCACAAAAGAAGACATTGACAACCACTTAAATGGTGGCGGTGCTCAAGCTGCATCTGCTTCTAATGAAAGTGCATCTGCTTCAACTTCTGAAGAGACTTCTGCACCTCAAACTCAATCGGTTCCAGAAGGCGACTTCCCTGAAACAACTGAAAAAATCCCTGCAATGCGTAGAGCAATTGCTAAAGCAATGGTTAACTCTAAACACACTGCACCTCACGTAACATTAATGGATGAAATTGATGTTCAAGACTTATGGGATCACCGTAAAAAATTCAAAGAAATTGCAGCTGAACAAGGTATTAAATTAACATTCTTACCATATGTAGTTAAAGCACTTGTTTCTGCACTTAAAAAATATCCAGCACTTAATACTTCATTCAATGAAGAAGCTGGCGAAATTGTTCACAAACATTATTGGAATATTGGTATCGCAGCTGACACTGACAGAGGTTTATTAGTGCCAGTAGTTAAAAATGCAGATCGTAAATCTATCTTCCAAATTTCAGATGAAATTAACGAATTAGCTGTTAAAGCTCGCGACGGTAAATTAACTTCTGAAGAAATGAAAGGTGCTACATGTACTATCAGTAATATCGGTTCTGCTGGTGGACAATGGTTCACTCCAGTTATCAATCACCCAGAAGTAGCTATCTTAGGTATTGGCCGTATTGCACAAAAACCAATCGTTAAAGACGGCGAAATCGTTGCAGCTCCTGTATTAGCATTATCATTAAGCTTTGACCACAGACAAATTGATGGTGCAACTGGACAAAATGCAATGAACCATATTAAACGATTATTAAATAATCCAGAATTATTATTAATGGAGGGGTAAAACATGGTAGTTGGAGATTTCCCAATTGAAACAGATACTATTGTTATTGGAGCAGGCCCAGGTGGCTATGTTGCAGCAATTCGCGCAGCACAATTAGGACAAAAAGTTACAATCGTAGAAAAAGGTAACTTAGGTGGCGTATGCTTGAACGTTGGTTGTATTCCTTCAAAAGCATTATTACACGCTTCTCATCGCTTTGTTGAAGCACAACACTCTGAAAACTTAGGTGTAATCGCTGAAAGCGTATCACTTAAATTTGACAAAGTTCAAGAATTCAAACAATCAGTTGTAAACAAATTAACTGGTGGTGTTGAAGGCTTATTAAAAGGTAATAAAGTGGAAATTGTTAAAGGCGAAGCTTACTTCGTAGATAACAATAGCTTACGTGTTATGGATGAAAAAAGTGCTCAAACTTATAACTTCAAAAACGCTATTATCGCAACTGGTTCTAGACCAATAGAAATTCCTAACTTTGAATTTGGTAAACGTGTTATCGACTCAACTGGTGCGTTGAACTTACAAGAAGTTCCAGGTAAATTAGTTGTTGTTGGTGGCGGTTATATTGGTTCTGAACTTGGTACTGCATTTGCTAACTTCGGTTCTGAAGTTACAATCCTTGAAGGTGCGAAAGACATCTTAGGTGGATTTGAAAAACAAATGACACAACCTGTTAAAAAAGGCATGAAAGACAAAGGTATTGAGATCATTACTGAAGCAATGGCTAAAAATGCTGAAGAAACTGAAAATGGCGTTAAAGTTACTTATGAAGCTAAAGGTGAAGAACAAACAATCGAAGCTGATTACGTATTAGTAACTGTTGGCCGTCGTCCAAATACAGACGAATTAGGCTTAGAAGAATTAGGTCTTAAATTTGCTGATCGTGGATTATTAGAAGTAGACAAACAAAGCCGTACTTCTATCGACAATATTTATGCAATTGGTGATATCGTTCCTGGTTTACCACTTGCTCATAAAGCAAGCTATGAAGCTAAAGTAGCTGCTGAAGCTATCTCTGGACAAGCTTCAGAAGTTGATTATATTGGTATGCCTGCTGTATGCTTCACTGAACCAGAATTAGCTCAAGTTGGTTACACTGAAGCTCAAGCTAAAGAGGAAGGTTTAGAATACAAAGCTTCTAAATTCCCTTATGCAGCAAATGGCCGTGCGTTATCATTAGATGATACTACTGGTTTCGTTAAATTGATCACATTAAAAGAAGATGACACACTTATCGGTGCACAAGTTGCTGGTAATGGTGCTTCTGATATCATTTCTGAATTAGGTTTAGCTATTGAAGCAGGAATGAACGCTGAAGATATCGCATTAACAGTACATGCTCACCCAACATTAGGTGAAATGTCTATGGAAGCAGCTGAAAAAGCTATTGGATTACCAATCCACACTATGTAATAGTGATTTATAAATCGTTTAGAGCCTAAGACATCATTATGTTTTAGGCTCTAAGCTATATATTGGCGGCAGTTGACTGAATTGAAAACACGCTTATACTAAGTTTTTTCAATTTAAATCAACCTTGCCAGGGCGGGAATACGAATTCAAAATGAACTCTGTCCCGCTCTCTTTTTTGCTATATTACTTAAGGAGGTAAATTAATGGAATATCAATATCCTTTAGATATGGACTGGACACATGATGAAATGTTAAAGGTGATTGCCTTTTTTAATCAAATAGAGCGCTATTATGAGTCATCTGTGTTATCCGATCAAGTTATAGCGCACTATCGAAATTTTAAACAAATTGTACCTGGAAAAGCAGAAGAAAAACAAATATTTAAAGAATTCGAGCAAAACAGCGGTTACAACAGCTACCAAGTCATTAAAGAAGCAACAACACAAAATAAACCAACACACATACAACAAAAAAACAACACAAGAACATAGGGGCCCCAACACAGAGGCTTTCAAAACGAAAGCCAACGAACAACGCAAGTTGGGGTGGGGCCCCAACACAGAGGCTTTCAAAACGAAAGCCAACAAACAACGCGAGTTGGGGTGGGGCCCCAACAAAAAGAAATGCAACAAGTATTTCCACGGACAAAGCAAGTTGGGGTGGCCCCAACTTGGAGAAGTTCGGTCAGAAATCCAACAAGCAAAACAAGCTGAGATAATACTAAGAATCTTATTATGCATTATTTTTTTCCATTCATAATTAAATAATTATAAAAAGTATTGCAACATGAGCTGTATTTTGTTATTTTTATTAAGCATTAAACAAAATGTTTAATATTACTAAACATGATACAGCTATTTTTAGGTGGTTACATAGATGGATATTGGAATGAAATTGAAAAATTTAAGGATGCTCAAAAATTTAACGCAGGAAGAATTAGCTGAACGTACTGACTTAACGAAGGGATATATTTCTCAAATTGAGAGTCAACATGCGTCTCCAAGTATGGAGACATTTCTAAATATATTAGAAGTTTTAGGTACGCGGCCAAGTGATTTTTTTCAGGAGAAAACTAAAGAAAAGGTGCTTTATACAGCTGAAGATCAAACAATTTATGATGAATATGACAAGGGCTATATTTTAAAATGGTTAGTCACAAATTCAAATGAGTATGACATGGAACCACTCATGCTTACGTTAAAGCCTGGTGCATCATATAAACATTTTCAGCCTTCTAATTCAGATACCTTTATTTATTGTTTAGAAGGGCAAATTACTTTGTCACTCGGGAACCAACTTTATCGTGCAAATGCAGAAGACGCACTTTATTTCAGGGCAAATGATGTCCATCAATTATGCAATAACAGCAAGCAGAACGTTACGATATTGATTGTAGCAACTGCATCATATTTATAAGGAGTTATGACGTTATGCAACCATTATTATCATTTAAATCAGTGAGTAAAGGCTATGATGATTTAAATATTCTTGACCATATGGACTTAGATATTGAATCAGGCTATTTCTATACTTTATTGGGTCCATCAGGATGTGGTAAGACGACTATTTTAAAGCTTATTGCGGGGTTCGAGACACCAGACAGTGGAGAGATTATTTATCAAAATCGTTCTATCGAAAATTTACCGGCTAATAAACGTAAGGTCAATACCGTTTTTCAAGATTATGCGTTATTCCCGCATCTCAATGTTTATGATAATATTGCTTTTGGTTTAAAGCTTAAGAAATTATCTAAAAAAGATATTGATCAAAAAGTGACAGATGCCTTGAAGTTAGTAAAGTTATCAGGTTACGAACAGCGCAGTATTAATGATATGAGTGGTGGTCAAAAACAACGTGTAGCTATAGCTCGAGCGATTGTTAATGAGCCAGAAATATTATTGTTAGATGAATCATTATCAGCCTTAGACTTAAAACTACGTACTGAAATGCAATATGAGCTCAGAGAATTACAATCACGATTGGGTATTACATTTATTTTTGTTACGCATGATCAAGAAGAAGCCTTAGCATTAAGTGACTACATTTTTGTGATGAAAGACGGAAAAATACAACAATTTGGTACACCAACAGATATTTATGATGAACCTGTGAATCGTTTTGTAGCTGATTTTATTGGCGAATCAAATATTGTAAATGGCACCATGGTCAAAGATTATGTAGTTAATATTTATGGGCAGGATTTTGATTGTGTTGATATGGGGATTCCTTCTGGTAAAAAGGTTGAAGTTGTGATTCGTCCAGAAGATATCTCTTTAATAGAAGCCGAAGCTGGTTTGTTTAAAGCTACAGTGGATTCTTTGCTCTTTAGAGGTGTGCATTATGAAATTTGTTGTGTAGATCGAAAGGGCTATGAATGGGTTATACAAACTACTAAAAAGGCGGATGTGGGTAGTGAAGTTGGTTTATATTTTGAACCAGAATCTATTCATATCATGGTTCCAGGAGAAACTGAAGAGGAATTTGATAAACGTATTGAAAGCTATGAGGATACTGATGATGAGTAATATTAAAAAGATACTATTAGTGCCTTATATATTATGGATGATTATCTTCATAATTTTGCCTGTATTATTGTTAATATATTTTTCATTTACCGATATAAATGGACATTTTAGTTTCACTAATTATCAACAAATATTTCAGTATAAGTATTTTGAAATGTTTTGGGACTCAATTCTTTATGCCGCATTAATTACTATGATCACGTTGTTCATCAGTTACCCAACTGCATATTTTATTAGAAACGCTAAAAATCCTAATTTCTGGTTATTAATACTTATTATTCCAACTTGGATTAATCTGTTATTAAAAACATATGCTTTTATTGGTTTGCTTAGTCACGATGGGCTGATTAATAAAGTACTTGGAATATTAAATGTTCCAAAAGTAGACATGCTATTTACATCAGCTGCCTTTTTAGTTGTAGCTAGTTATATTTATATTCCTTTTATGATATTGCCGATTTTCAACAGTATGAAATCAATACCTGTAAATCTAATTCAAGCATCTAGTGATTTAGGTGCAAACCCATTTACAACATTTAGAAAAGTGATATTGCCACTAACAAAAGAAGGTGTTTTGACAGGGGTACAAGTTACTTTTATTCCCTCATTATCGTTATTTATGATAACGCGATTAATTGCAGGTAACAAAGTAATCAACATAGGTACTTCTATTGAAGAACAGTTTTTAGTGATTCAAAATTATGGTATGGGAGCTACGATTGCAATCGTCTTAATTGTATTTATGGCACTCATCCTTATCATTACGAAATCTAACGATGAAAGAAGGTGACCAATGTGAAATGGTATGGCAAATTATATATAAGTATCTTATTGGTCATCTTATATGTCCCAATATTTTTTCTAATGTTTTATTCATTTAATTCTGGTGGAAATATGATACATTTTGAGCATTTTACGTTCGAACATTATCAAAGCTTATTTAAAAATGACAAACTCATGGCAATTATTTTTAATACAATAGCAGTAGCACTATTGGCTGCATCAATTTCAACTGTTATAGGAACATTTGGAGCGATAGCACTCTTCTATTTAAGACAGAAGAAACTTAAAGTAACATTATTGACATTAAACAATGTACTTATGGTGTCATCTGATGTAGTTATCGGTGCTTCATTTTTAATTATGTTTACTGCGCTTGGACATTTTACGGGAATCGGATTAGGTTTCGGTACTGTTTTAGCATCGCATATTGCGTTTTGTATTCCAATTGTAGTTATTGTTGTTTTACCACAACTTTATGAAATGAATCACAATATATTAAATGCTGCACGAGATTTAGGAGCAACAGAATCACAAATTTTAAGTCGCGTACTTATTCCAAATTTAATGCCTGCGATTATAGGTGGTTTTTTTATGGCTTTAACATATTCATTAGACGATTTTACGGTTAGCTTTTTTGTGACTGGGAATGGTTTTAGTGTCCTATCAGTTGAAGTCTATGCCATGGCTAGAAAAGGAATAAGTATGGAAGTAAATGCGATCTCAACACTGTTATTTGTTGTTATCGTCATTGGTATAGTTGGTTATTATGGTATCCAGCGTTCCTTAAAGCGTAAACCTAGATTGAAAAGAGGTATGCTACGATGAAACAGTTTCTTCAATTAGTTTGCGGCGCGCTGGTTATTGGATTACTTTGTCTAGGGATAAGTCATCTTTTTAGTGGACATGAAAAAGCAAAATCTGGCAAAAAAATATATGTTTATAATTGGGGAGAATACATTGATCCTGAATTGATTAAACAATTTGAAAATCAAACGGGGATAGAAGTTATATATGAAACGTTTGATTCTAACGAGGCGATGGAAGCCAAAATAAAAAATGGTGGTACTCACTATGACGTTGCTTTTCCAAGTGAATATACGGTACAAAAATTAAAGCGTGCAAACTTACTTGTGCCATTGAATCATCATAAATTACCTAATATGCGAAATTTAGACCCAGATTATTTAGACAAGTCTTATGATAAGGGAAATCAATATTCTATTCCATATTTTTTTGGTACAGTGGGTATATTATACAATAAACAAGCATATCCAGACGCGTCATTTAATCATTGGTCTGATTTATATCAAGAACGATATCGTAATGATGTATTACTTGTCGATGGGGCGCGAGAAATTATAGGATTAAGTTTAAATAAATTAGGTTATAGTTTAAATGACACCAATTCACAACATTTACGACAAGCTGAACAAGATTTGAAAAAGCTAGGACCACAAGTTCGAGGCGTTGTTGGTGATGAAGTAACAATGATGTTGCAGCAAAATGAAGGTAACATCGCAGTAGTGTGGAGTGGTGTTGCTGCACCACTTGTGCAAGGAAGCGATAAGTATAATTACGTTGTTCCTAAAGAAGGCTCCAATCTATGGTTCGACAATATGGTGATACCAAGGACAGCTCAAAATAAAGAGGGCGCATATCAATTTATAAACTTCCTTTTAGATGCGGAAAATAGCAAGAAAAATACGGAATGGGTAGGCTATGCGACACCAAATAAAGCAGCACGTCAGTTACTACCTAATGAAATTAGAAACGATCATCGTTTCTATCCAACACAACAAGAACAAGCCCGCTTAGAAGTATATAAAGATCTTGGTCAGCGAACACTTGGGAATTATAATGAAAGCTTTTTGAATTTTAAAATGTCGTTAAAGTAGCATAAAATTGTAGTTATTTAAGTTAAAATTCGATATAATTATTTGATAAGGATGGTAAGGGAGTTGTAATAAATGTCAGGAGAACAGTATACTCAAATCAAACGGCCTGTAAGTCGTTTAACTGAAAAAATACTTGGTTGGTTTAGCTGGATTTTCTTGTTGCTAATGACAATTATTACTATGTTTATTGCATTAGTTTCATTCAGTAATGATACGTCAATACAGAATTTAGAAGCCACATTAAATAACAATGATTTAATTCAACAAATATTAGGTAATAATGGTTTTAATACAACTCAGTTTGTAATTTGGTTACAAAACGGTATTTGGGCAGTGATAGTATATTTTATTATTTGTTTGCTCATCTCATTTTTAGCACTGATTTCAATGAATATTAGAATATTATCAGGAATATTATTTTTAGTTGCATCTGTTGTTACGCTACCACTCGTACTTTTATTTGTGACATTAATCATTCCTATTTTCTTCTTTATCATTGCTATTATGATGTTTGCAAGAAAGAATAAGGTAGAAATAGTACCTGCATATGGCTATCCTGGTTATGATGATAACTTTGATTATCGCTATAATGAGCCGGATTATCAACAACAGCCACCGATATATGATGATTATGAACGTCATCAGCCTAACGACGACATGGCATATCACATGCCACAAGAAACGAGCAATTCATCATTTAACGAAGATGATAAATACGATCAATATCCTAAACGTGCGATTATGAGTGACTATCAATCAACAGACGATGAAGATGAAGCACCACAAGTACTCTCAAGACAGGCAAAATATCATAAGAATAAATATCAAGATGAATTTAGCGATGAAGGAGCTGCCCCATTTAATGAAGCAGTTGTCCAACAAGAACCGGTATTAGATAAAAAAGAGTTAAAAGCGCAACGCAAACAAGAAAAAGCTGAAATTAAAGCAAGAAAACGTGAAAAACGAAAAGCTTATAATCAGCGTATGAAAGAAAAACGTAAAAATCAGCCAAGCGCAGTAAATCAGCGACGTATGAACTATGAAGAGCGTAAACAAATATTTAATCATGAAAATAGTGCAAAAGATCAGCAAGAAAGTCATCTTGATGATTCAAAATAAACTATGAAGTAAAGCGCGGAGCATCAAGTCAATAAAGACTGATGTTCCGCTTTTTATTATTATAATGTATTCGCTTTTAACATATATTTTTAGTATGATAGATATTGAGTACAATAAGGGAGAGTTGCTATTTGAAGACAAAGAAAGAGCTGGTCATTGCATGGATAGCAAATGGTCTAAGTCTAATTTTTTTGCTTTTTAATATCTTATCCATGCTTTTAACAGATGAAAAGAATAATGTGAAAGAATATGAACAAATGGCGAAACAATTTGCTGGTAAAAACGTTACAGTGACCCCAGAGCTAATTCATTTTATTATGGTGTTTTTCATAGGCATTTTAGCATTTTCAACTATATTGGGAATCGCTGCGACAACATTGATAAAAAATCGTTCACTTATTGCAATATTTCTATTTATTTCTGCAGTTTTAATAGGACTATTTAGTATGAACATCATTGCAATGATTTTATGGTTAATCGTTATTGTGTTGTTGATTGTTAAAAGAAACCAATATAAAAATGATTCCGATTGGCATGCAGAACAATATAAACATGCAGAAAAGAAAGAAAATCCATATATCTATTAAATGAAAAGTTGAAGCATTACGTGTATATTAATAGTGTTTAAGACATAATTTATAAAATAAAAGCTCGTAAATGATTTTTCACAATCATCTACGAGCTTTTTTATCTTGATACTTCATATTGAATAGCTTGGTTCTCCTAGAAGAACGTTCATAACCAATCCCAAATGAAAGGGTTTGTAAATTTTCGCTTTGAAAAATTTTTACCGAGTCTCGGTCTTTAGCATGTCCTATAGATCGAGTTTTATTTTAAATTAGGAGCCATTTATATAAATTCTTTAAATGTTTCGATAATCAAATAAACATTTAATACACTTAAAACAATGATAAGTATCCATGAGCAATAATTAACCCATGATTTATTTACGAAAGGTCCCATTAGCTGTTTGTTACTTGTAGATAGCTGCAATGGTATAAGTGAAAACGGCAAAGCAATACTTAAAAATACTTGTGAAAATACTAGTAATTGTTCAATTTTCTCTTCATTACCTTTAAAAATGATGAGGCAAATAATAACTGGAATAACAGCAATTGCTCGAGTAACAAGACGTCTTAACCAGTTAGGTAATGAAATATTTAAAAAACCTTCCATAACAATTTGACCTGCTAATGTTCCTGTAATGGTCGAATTTTGACCTGAAGCTAACAAGGCAACAGCAAAAAGTGTACTCATGATAGCACCTAATGCAGCTCCAAGAATAGGTTGTGTCCGTAATGCATGGTATAAATCATAAAAGCCACCTAGTTGATCTTGGTTAACGCCATAAAATAGTGATGCACCTAATACTAATAATAAACAATTAACTACAAAGGCAACGGATAATTGTAGATTAGAATCAATTGTTGCATACTTAATTGCCTGTGCTTTTTCTTTTATAGAGTGTCTATCATATTGGCGTGATTGGACAATAGATGAATGTAGATACAAATTATGTGGCATAATTGTAGCTCCAACAATACCCAACGCGATATATAAAATTCCATGATTTGTAATGATTTCTTTATGAGGAACAAATCCTTCTAAAATAGCTGTTGTACTTGGAGAAGAGATAAATACCTCAAAGACAAAAATGGCTAACACAGTAAAAATTAATGTTCCAACAATGGCTTCGATTTTTCTAAAACCAAATTTCATTATAAATAGTAATAAAAATACATCACAGACTGTAATAATCGCGCCAACAATCAATGGGATGCCTAACAACAAATTTAGTGCGATGGCACTACCTATAACTTCTGCAATATCTGTTGCTATAATGGCAAGTTCTGCAATAATCCAGAAAATAATTGCCACTGGTTTTGAAAGATAATGTTTTGTCATTTGAGCTAAATCATGACTGGTCGCAATCCCTAGACGCAGTGTCATGCTTTGCAGTAGCATAGCAGATAAACTGGATATTAAGATAATAAATAATAAGGTATATCCAAATTGTGCTCCACCTTGCATTGAAGTAATCCAATTTCCGGGGTCCATATAACCAACAGCAACTAATAGGCCAGGGCCCAAAAATGCTAGAAATTTTTGGCTTGATGTACCATTTGAATCAAATTTAATCGTATTATTAATTTCATCTAAGCTTAGATGTTTAGGTTGATGTGTAGTGTCTCTCTTATTCATTCATAAAACTCCTTAATAGTAGATGTATAAATATTAACCTAAAATAAAAATTAGGTCAACCTAAACTTTTTTTATTATTAGAAAAAAATTATGCTTATTTAAGAAAATATATAATTTTTTGGTCAGTACGATAACACTTAGTTATAGTATCAACTATATCGGTTGAATGCATAAACAATAAAACGCAATTAAAAAAACTGCCACTGACATTTGAAATGATTCATTGTCAGTGGCAAGGTTAGAATAATTATATGGCTAAAATTATGCGTAGAATTTAATAAATTCGTTAAATGTTTCTTCAACAAAATTTAGGAAAGCTCGATCGCTTTTTAAGCGTTTATCGTTTGGTGCAAGTGTACGTGCAACAAAGAATTCGCCTTTTTTCACATTTTTGACTCTATCAATTGCTTCATGTAATTCGTCGACGGATAAGTCTTTGATAAGTGGTTTATCAGGTTTCATGTGATCAAGGCAAATGCGATAATCTTCAGGTAAATGTGTTAACGTATCGAAGTGTTTATCAAATGTCTTAACACGTTGGGCTTTATCTTTAGTTTCGTGCATAACGCCATACATGATAAACAGATGGTCTTTAAATAGCCCAATTTGAAAATGAGGCAACATTTTATAACCACGTTTATTCGTTGCAAATGCTACCCATGTGTCTTTAGGTGGATTAACACTGCGACGTGCATGCTTTGCTACATGTGAATAAAATGTTTCACCTGTTTGAGATGTAAAATAATCAGCAAAATAATCTCCTAAAGCACGTAATTGAGGTCTAACATGCGCTTCTAGAGCTTCCATGCGTGGATCTAAACCGTCGACATCAAATGCTTTAAAATCTTTTTGTTTAAACGTATACTTAGTCATTGTTTAACTCCTTTATAATGGAATAAGGTTGTTACTATTGTAGCATAAGTCCACACTATTCGACTTCGAAGTTGATTATAGAAATAACGTTTAAAGATCTATTGAAAAGGAAAACAAAATTGTATTGTATATAACAATGTAGGTGGAATCATGTATAATGATAGATAATAGGAGATGGTACCGTGGCACTATATGATTTTGCGAAAAGTTTAATACTAGAAGCAGGCAATAATGTTAGATTAATGATGAAAGAAAAGTTAAGTATTGAAACGAAATCAAATCCGAATGATTTAGTAACTAATGTTGATAAAGCAACAGAAACATATATTTATGAGGCAATTCACTCCAACTATCCTGAACATAAGGTGATTGGAGAAGAAGGACATGGACATAACATCAGAAATATTGATGGAGTAGTATGGGTTGTCGATCCTATTGATGGCACGCTTAATTTTGTGCATCAACGTGAAAATTTTGCGATTTCTATTGGTATTTATTACAACGGAGAAGCCTATGCAGGGTTTGTTTATGATGTTATGAAAGATGCTTTATATCATGCAAAAGTACATGAGGGAGCCTTTGAAAATAATCATCGTCTTGAAGCAATTGGTACATCAGAATTAAAATCAAGTTTAATTGGTATAAATCCTAACTGGGTAACAAAGCCTATCATTGGGCCGATTTTTCAGCCAGTTGTAAATCGTGCTAGAAGTTCCCGTGCATACGGGAGTGCTGCACTTGAAATTATTGCTGTAGCTAAAGGACAACTAGCAGCATACATTACACCAAGATTGCAACCTTGGGACTTTGCTGGCGGGTTAATTATACTAAATGAAGTTGGTGGCAAGGGAAGTAATTTGTTAGGAGAAACTTTAGAGATTACACATCCTGATTCTGTTTTAATGGCTAATCAAACAGTTCACGAAGAACTTCTTCAACAGTTCTTTTTACCACATCAACAAACTTTAACAGAATTACATGCTAAATATTACAAATAAAAGAGAGCGGAACAGAATGCATTATAAATTCGAAGTCCCGCCCCAGCATGGTTGACTAGGATTGAAAAAACTTGGTATAAGCGTATCTTTTCTCCAGTCAACTACTGCCAATATAGAGTTCAGAGCCCAGAACAAGAATGATGTTCCAGGCTCTTCTAATATTCATCTGAAGTTTATAGCCAATGATTATTACGATATTTTTTCTTAAGTGTAAAGCCTATGCCAAATATTGCAATGAGTAATATAAGTGTTAAAATCATCATTGGAACACTTCCAGCACCAACACTGAAGCTAAATAACACTAAAAATATAACAGCTAAGATTGATAATATCCAAAATATAGATTTTGATTTTTGTTTTTGATTTTGCATACCCCACCCCACCTTTTGCTTATCATTTCTTAATAGTATGATATAATAAAAAAGTTGTAATTAAAAGTGGGAGTTTACCTAAGAAAGGAAATAATAATATGACTAATAGAAGAGAAGATGTACGTAATATCGCAATTATTGCTCACGTCGATCATGGTAAAACGACATTAGTAGATGAATTACTTAAACAGTCGGGTATTTTTAGAGAGAATGAACATGTTGACGAGAGAGCGATGGACTCTAATGATTTAGAGAGAGAACGTGGTATTACAATTCTTGCCAAAAATACTGCAGTCGACTATAAAGGAACAAGAATTAACATCTTAGATACACCTGGACACGCTGATTTTGGCGGTGAAGTAGAGCGTATCATGAAAATGGTTGATGGTGTCGTTTTAGTAGTAGATGCGTATGAAGGTACGATGCCACAGACACGTTTTGTATTGAAAAAAGCATTAGAACAAAATTTAAAACCAGTTGTGGTTGTTAATAAAATTGACAAACCATCTGCTAGACCTGAAGGTGTAGTAGATGAAGTTCTAGATTTGTTTATCGAATTAGAAGCTAACGATGAGCAATTAGATTTCCCAGTAGTTTATGCTTCAGCTGTAAATGGTACAGCGAGTCTTGATGCTGAGAAACAAGATGAAAATATGCAATCACTATATGAAACAATTATTGATTATGTGCCAGCACCAATTGATAACAGTGATGAACCATTACAATTCCAAGTAGCATTATTGGATTATAATGATTACGTTGGCCGTATTGGTATTGGGCGAGTTTTCAGAGGGAAAATGCATGTAGGTGATAATGTTTCATTAATTAAATTAGATGGCAGTGTAAAAAATTTCCGTGTGACTAAAATATTTGGTTATTTCGGCTTAAAACGTGAGGAAATTGAAGAAGCGCAAGCCGGTGATTTAATTGCTGTTTCTGGTATGGAGGACATTAACGTAGGTGAAACGGTTACGCCAACGGATAATCAAGAAGCATTACCGGTGTTACGTATTGATGAGCCTACATTAGAAATGACATTTAAGGTGAATAATTCACCATTTGCTGGGCGTGAAGGAGATTTTGTGACAGCACGTCAAATTCAAGAACGTCTAGAACAACAGCTTGAAACAGATGTTTCCTTAAAAGTATCACCAACTGACTCTCCTGATACATGGATTGTTGCTGGTCGTGGAGAATTACATTTATCTATTTTAATTGAGAATATGAGACGTGAAGGGTTCGAGCTTCAAGTATCTAAACCACAAGTTATTTTAAGAGAAATTGATGGTGTATTAAGTGAACCATTTGAACGTGTTCAATGTGAAGTACCTTCTGAAAATGCAGGTGCTGTGATTGAATCATTAGGTGCACGTAAAGGCGAAATGGTTGATATGACAACAACGGATAATGGTTTAACGCGCTTAATCTTTATGGTTCCAGCACGTGGTATGATTGGTTACACAACTGAATTCATGTCTATGACACGTGGATACGGTATTATCAATCATACATTTGAAGAGTTTAGACCGCGAGTGAAAGCACAAATTGGTGGTCGTCGTAATGGTGCATTGATTTCAATGGATCAAGGTCAAGCAACAGCATATGCCATTATAGGTTTAGAAGATCGTGGTGTTAACTTCATGGAACCAGGTACTGAAGTATATGAAGGTATGATTGTTGGAGAACACAATCGTGAAAATGATTTAACTGTAAATATAACAAAAGCAAAACACCAAACAAACGTGCGATCTGCAACAAAAGATCAAACACAAACAATGAATCGTCCTAGAATTTTAACGTTGGAAGAAGCGTTAGAGTATATTAATGATGATGAATTAGTAGAGGTAACACCGCAAAGTATTCGTTTGAGAAAGAAAATTTTAAACAAAGCAGCACGCGAAAAAGAAGCAAAACGTGTAAAACAAATGATGCAAGATAACGAATAAAATAGATTAGTAAGTGATATAAAAAAGCTGATTGAAGTATTGACTTCAATCAGTTTTTTTAGTCTTTGCAGTTTTTTTATTCTTCTTGAGCGACTTTTTCGGCTGTTTGTGACAGCGTTTATCTGTTGCATTTCTTTGAGTCTCTTGTGTATAAGGTCGTTGTTTAGGTTTATCCAGTCGACTCTTACAATCATCGCACATAAACGTGCGTATAGGATTATTTTGTAATCGCTTAGCTTCAACGGTTGCTTCATCAATAAATACTTTGCGATCACAAATGATACATTGCACTTCACGCAAATTAAATCACCTCGATATGAGTTATATGCTTAAACTGGTAATCATATCCTTTATTTTGTATATAAACAAAACTATCAACAGCATTGTCTTCATAGAGACGTTTACCATCTTTAGCGAATTGGAAAAATAAATAGGGGAGTAAATCTAATGGAACATCGATAGCATCTTGGTTTTTATCAATTAAGCGAATCATTGTTGCATTATTATGCGGTTCAGCATTTTTGAAAAACGGAGTCATATTAATGACGAAAGAGTCCTCTAAGACGGCACGTTTTTTATATTTAATCTCAGAATTAAGTGTTGGTGGGTTTGTTTGACCTTCAAGTATGGCACGATTCCATTCTCTATTATCATCAAATTCAATGGGTTTAGATCCGTCAAAAACGCCTTGTTCAAGGTCAGAAATACTGACTTTACGATCATCAAAAATCCAAGTTGTACTATCCAATGTAATCGGATATTTAACTTCACCTGTTATCTGTATCATTATATGTTCCACTCCCTAAATTTAAACTACGATTTCATTTTAGCATAAATTTAAAATTTCCTTTACTGAAATTCACTTGCTTTTTGATATGTAGTAAGATAAACTTTTTACATGAAGATATTTAAGGATAGGGGGAGTATGTGATGGCGAACCAAACTAATTTAAAAAGTGTGGCATATGAACAATTAAACAAAGATGCAGATAGAATATTACAACTTATCAAAGTTCAAATAGATAATTTAACGTTACCATCTTGCCCATTATATGAAGAAGTTCTCGATACTCAAATGTTTGGCCTACAAAAAGAAGTTGATTTTGCTGTTCAACTTGGGCTTGTTGATAAAGAAGATGGCAAAGATTTAATGTTAAGACTTGAGAAAGAACTTTCAAAATTACATGAAGCATTTACAGATGTTAAATAATAAATGGGTGTTTTTAATAACTTATGTATAATTAAGTGTTGCGTACTAACAAGATACATACATGCGGGTTGATGACAAGTGACTGGAGTATTAATTGAACTTAATATTCTCAGTCACTTTTATGTTAAGTATGATGAATGTTGTGTTTGATTTTGTTTATGAGCTATAGTCAGTTAATATTTGAGAAATAGCTCGCTTGAAGTATATAATAGTTTAGAAAGATTTCTTTACATAATTTTAAAATATAAATTTTTCAGATGAAATAACTAGTTTAAAATTTAGAATTGGATGATCAACTTTATGAATAATTTTAAAAATTTAATGAGAAAGATTGGTAAAACATCTAAATTTATCGATTATCCATTATTAATAGCTTATGTGATATTGTGCCTGATTGGATTAGTTATGGTATATAGTGCAAGTATGGTTGCTGCTACTAAAGGAACGTTAACTGGTGGCGTTGAGGTAGCTGGTACGTATTTTTACGATCGACAATTACTCTATGTTATTTTGAGTTTTGCGATTGTATTTGTCATTGCATTTTTGCTAAACGGCAAAATCTTGAAAAACCCTCAAGTGCAGGTAGGTATTATGGGAACAATCATACTATTACTACTTTTAACGCTCATTATTGGGAAGAACATTAATGGTTCAAAAAGTTGGATTAACCTCGGATTTATGAACTTACAAGCGTCAGAATTACTTAAAATTGCCATTATTATGTATATCCCTTTTATTATTGATAGGAAAATGCCTAGAGTAAAAAAAGATTTTACTTTAATATTTGCACCTGTGGGATTAGTTTTATTCTGTTTAGCGCTTGTCTTTTTACAGCGCGATGTTGGGCAAACATTATTGATTATTATTATATTTGGTTCGATATTGTTATATTCAGGTTTAGGCTTTGAAAAGTTTTTCAAAGGAAAGTTCTTTATCATCTTAACGGCTATTGCTGCAGCTTTTTTCATAGTATTACTTATAGTGGCATTATCAGGACATTTGCCTGGCTATTTACAAGCGCGTTTTAGTACATTAGTTGATCCGTTCGCATCATCGGCTGGAACGGGTTATCACATTTCTAACTCACTTATAGCTATAGGTAATGGAGGTCTATTTGGTCGAGGACTAGGCAACAGTGTGATGAAGTTAGGTTATTTACCTGAACCACATACCGATTTCATCTTTGCTATAATTTGTGAAGAATTAGGATTAGTCGGTGGTTTATTCGTTATAGGCTTATTATTTTTTATTGTCTATAGAGCTTTTATACTTGCAAATAAAACGACATCATATTTCAATAAACTTGTATGTGTTGGTGTAGCAAGCTATATTGGCAGTCAAACATTTGTTAATTTAGGAGGCATTTCTGCAACCATTCCATTGACTGGTGTACCATTGCCATTTATTAGTTTTGGTGGTTCATCAATGATTAGTTTAAGCATTGCACTTGGCTTATTGCTTATGATCGGTAAACAAATTAAGAAAGAAGATAAATTACGCAAACAACGTCAAAAAAGTATGCCAAAACGCATAATGTAGTAATATCTATCTTTATAGCTATTTGAATCATTTATCATCCAAGATGTTGCGACATAGAAGCCTCTGACAAGTTGAAGAAGTCAATTTCTACTGAAACTCAATAGAAATTGACTTCTTCATTATTTCTATCATTAAAGTACCATTAAGACAAAATACGAAGCCCTTCACCAAAACACTTAAAAGTGGGGCCCCAACAAAGAGGCTTTCGAAATGAAAGCCAACAGACAACGCAAGTTGGGGTGGGGCCCCAACAAAGAGAAATGCAAGAAGCATTTCTACGGACAACGCAAGTTGGGGTAAAGGCCCCAACAAAGAGAAATGCAAAGCGCATTTCACCAAGCACAGCAAGTTGGGGATGCTGAAGTCTGTCTTTATATGTCAAACTACCTTTAATGCTATTTTGGAGAGATGTATGTCCTAGCTGGTTTTAATCATTTATGATTATTTTACTAAGTTTTAGATACAGTATAGCAACAAATACTGAATGATGATAAAATTAAATTATGATATATAATAACTTTTACTTATTCGCTTATGGTCAGTTTTAGTTTGTGTATTGTTAGCATATTTTCACAAAATATTAATGGCTTTTTAGCGTAAATTAAGATAAAATTTTATTATCTAATTAGTTAGAATTTTCAAATAATAAGAGGGGTGTCACTGCTTTGAAACACATTAAAAAGTTACTGGTTGCCAACCGCGGTGAAATAGCAATAAGAATTTTTAGAGCAGCAACTGAATTAAATATTAAAACGGTCGCAATTTATTCTAATGAGGATAAAAGTTCTTTACATAGATATAAAGCTGATGAGTCCTATTTAGTTGGTAAAGATTTGGGACCAGCCGAAAGTTATTTGAACATCGAACGCATTATAGCTGTAGCTAAAGAAGCTGGTGCAGATGCCATACATCCAGGGTATGGTTTTTTAAGTGAAAATGAACATTTTGCACATCGATGCCATGAAGAAGGCATTAAATTTATAGGACCTCATCTAGATCATTTAGATATGTTTGGGGATAAGGTTAAAGCAAGAACAACTGCAATAAATGCGGATTTACCTGTTATACCAGGGACAGATGGACCGATAGAAAACTTTGAAAGTGCTCGTGTATTTGCGGATGAGGCGGGCTATCCGTTAATGATTAAAGCCACAAGTGGTGGTGGCGGTAAAGGTATGCGTATCGTTAGGGAAGCGAACGAATTAGAAGATGCCTTTCATCGTGCTAAATCTGAAGCTGAAAAATCTTTTGGCAATAGTGAAGTATATATTGAAAGATACATTGATAATCCTAAACATATCGAAGTACAAGTTATTGGAGATGAATTTGGCAATATTGTGCATCTATATGAGCGTGATTGTTCAGTACAACGTCGCCATCAAAAAGTTGTTGAGGTAGCGCCATCTGTTGGTTTGTCAAAAGAATTGCGAGAGAAAATTTGTAATGCAGCTTTACAATTAATGACTAAAATCAAATATGTAAACGCCGGTACGGTGGAATTTTTAGTTTCAGGTGAAGACTTTTATTTTATTGAAGTCAATCCTCGTGTCCAAGTAGAACATACAATCACTGAAATGATTACAGGTATTGATATTGTTAAAACTCAAATATTAGTGGCTGATGGTGCAAGCTTATTTGGTGAGGAAATTGGTTTACCACAACAACAAGATATCCATACTTTAGGATATGCAATTCAATGCCGCATTACAACAGAAGATCCTACTAATGATTTTATGCCTGATTCAGGTACAATCATTGCTTATCGTTCAAGTGGTGGCTTTGGCGTTAGATTGGATGCTGGTGATGGATTCCAAGGTGCGGAAATTTCACCTTATTATGATTCATTGCTTGTCAAATTATCAACGCATGCCGTGACTTTTAAACAAGCAGAAGAAAAAATGGAACGATCATTACGTGAGATGCGTATCCGTGGTGTGAAAACGAATATTCCATTTTTGATTAATGTGATGAGAAATAAAAAATTTAGAAGCGGTGATTATACAACTAAATTTATTGAGGAAACACCTGAATTATTTGATATACAACCGACACTGGATAGGGGAACAAAAACACTTGAATACATTGGCAATGTTACAATCAATGGCTTCCCAAATGTTCAGCAAAGACCTAAACCAGATTATGAAACGACTTCTATACCACGTATTGCAAAGAAACAAATCAATAGTTTGTCTGGTACTAAACAATTGTTAGATCAGCATGGACCAAATCATGTTGCACAATGGGTGCGTCAACAAGATGATGTCTTAATTACTGATACCACTTTTAGAGATGCACATCAATCTCTCTTAGCTACGAGAGTACGTACAAAAGATTTAATGAATATTGCTTCAAAAACAGCTGAAGTCTTTAAAGATAGTTTTTCACTTGAAATGTGGGGTGGCGCAACCTTTGATGTTGCATATAATTTCCTTAAAGAAAACCCATGGGAGCGATTAGAACGTCTTCGTGAAGCAATTCCAAATGTATTATTCCAAATGTTGTTGCGTGCGTCGAATGCGGTGGGGTATAAGAATTACCCCGATAATGTTATCAAGAAATTTGTTGCTGAAAGCGCCAAAGCTGGGGTAGATGTCTTTAGAATTTTCGATTCATTAAATTGGGTTGATCAAATGAAGGTAGCCAATGCAGCGGTGCAAGAAGCAGGTAAGATTTCTGAAGGTACCATCTGTTATACAGGTGATATTTTAAATCCGGAGCGTTCTAATGTCTTTACGTTAGAATACTATGTAAATTTAGCTAAACAATTAGAACGTGAAGGTTTCCATATATTAGCGATTAAAGATATGGCAGGTTTGTTGAAACCTAAAGCAGCATATGAATTAATTGGCGAATTGCGCGCAGCTGTTGATATGCCTATTCATTTGCATACACATGATACAAGTGGCAACGGATTGTTGACATACAAAGAGGCAATTGATGCTGGGGTAGATATTATTGATACAGCAGTCGCATCAATGAGTGGTTTAACAAGTCAACCAAGCGCGAACTCTTTATACTATGCTTTAAATGGCTTTGATCGTAATATGCGTACTGATATCGCTGGACTTGAAACGTTGAGTCATTACTGGGGGCATGTGCGTGATTATTATAATGATTTTGAAAGTGATATTAAATCTCCAAATACTGAAATTTACCAACATGAAATGCCAGGTGGTCAATATTCAAATTTAAGTCAACAAGCTAAAAGTTTAGGTTTAGGAGAACGCTTTGACGAAGTTAAAGATATGTATCGCCGTGTTAACTTCTTATTTGGTGATATCGTTAAAGTTACGCCTTCATCAAAAGTTGTTGGGGATATGGCACTTTATATGGTTCAAAATGATTTGGACGAAGAAAGCGTGATTAGAGATGGTCATAAACTTGATTTTCCTGAATCAGTAGTTTCTTACTTTAAAGGGGAAATTGGGCAACCAGTTAATGGTTTTAATAAGCAATTGCAGGATGTTATTTTAAAAGGTCAGCAGCCGTTAACCGCACGACCAGGTGAATATCTGGATGATGTAAACTTTGATGCAGTGCGTAAAGAATTGGCTAATAAACAACAAGAAGAAGTGACTGATCAAGATTTAATTAGTTATGTATTGTACCCTAAAGTATACGAACAATATATAGCGACTAAAGAGCAATATGGTAATTTATCATTACTAGATACACCTACTTTCTTCTTTGGAATGCGTCATGGAGAAACAGTAGAAATTGAAATTGATACTGGTAAACGTTTGATTATTAAATTGGAAACGATTAGTGAGCCAGATGAAAATGGCAATCGTACAATCTATTTTGTGATGAATGGTCAAGCACGACGTATCTACATTAAAGATGAAAATGTTAAAACAAATGTGAATGTAAAACCTAAAGCAGACAAGACGAACCCAAGTCATATTGGTGCGCAAATGCCTGGATCTGTGACAGAAGTTAAAGTTGCTGTAGGAGATGAAGTTTCTGTAAATCAACCGTTATTAATAACTGAAGCTATGAAAATGGAAACAACAATACAAGCACCATTCAATGGTATAATTAAGCAAGTCACTGTGGCAAATGGTGATGCCATCGCTACTGGTGATCTGCTTATCGAAATTGAAAAAATATAACATAATAATAAAGGCACAAAAAGGGTCTGGGACATACATCTCAGAAA
>NZ_KV830932.1:66246-131806 GCF_001836955.1 Staphylococcus sp. HMSC063A07 | reverse complement strand
ATAAATACTACGTATTAACATGTAATTTTATCTTTACATGCTTAAAAAATAAGGCACTTTCGTATAATTAATAAACTTCACTAAATTAAATGAACGAGGTGCCTTATGTATAAAGCTTATAACATGAATCAACTTACACTATACACTACCAATGGAAACTTCAATTCTTATTCCTACAAATAATATTTCTCGATATGTAAATGAAATTGTTGAAACAATCCCAGATGATGAATTCGATGAATTCATCATCTGGGACTCATCTTATCACCCTAAAATGATAACGAGCTGTATATTATCTAATACATAAGAGAAAAGACAATTTCTATCAAATAATTTTAATAGAAATTGTCTTTTTTACATTGTTTAAGAACTTAATGTCCCAGACCCTTATTTAAAATTATAAATGTGAGCTGCGAATTGTTCGAAGCATTAACATAATAAAGTATGCAATCATACCAAACAGTATTGTAATAAACAATGCGTGGAATAAAGCTATAATTAAATTAACGTGTGTAATGATTGAAAGTGCACCAGTCACAACTTGTAAAATAATAAGTATAAATGCTGCAGTGTAACCATAACGAACCGTTCTATTTTCTGAATAATTCTTAACGGCATGAATAAAGGTAATTAAAATCCATGTAAAAGCAATCAATGCCATACCTCTATGAACAAATTGTACCCATTCTTGTTCACCATGTGGCATAATATGATCGAATGGAACTGGCCACGCTCCATAAGCTAGACTTGCTTTGGTATGACGTACTAAAGCACCAGTATAAATTGTAAGATAAACGATAATCGTCATAATCCAAGTTAATGTTCTTAGTGGTTTTTTGATATATAATTCATCAGCTTCGTATTTTTGGTCTACTTCAAAAACAATCAACATTAAGACAAAAACAGATGAGAAACTAATTAAAGAAATACCAAAGTGTAATGCTAAAACATAAGAATTTTGTTGCCAAATAACGGCTGCTGCGCCCACTAATGCTTGTACAAGTAAAAAAGCGACACTGATAATACATAGTGGCTTCACTTCTTTGATATAACCAATATTTTTCCATGCTGTAATAACAAGCCATAAAACAATGATTAAAGATAAACCTGACATTGCTCGGTGACTTAATTCAATAATCGTTGCGATTGGTAAATTTTCTGGTAATAAAGCACCGTGACATAGTGGCCATGAAGCACCACAACCATCTTCAGAACCAGTTTTTGTTACTAAAGCCCCACCTAATTGTACAAACCCCATAATTATGGCAGCTAGTACGGATAACCATTTAAGGTTTTTTTGTTTAAACAATTTTATACACCCCATCATTAAATAATAGTTAGCCTAAATTATACCTCGGATGACTATAATTTAATGTCCATATTTCTATTCTAGCCATTATTTCAATTATACATCATTCATAGTGTTTTCAAAAAGAGAGTTTTTGAATGTCGATAAAGTGTCACAAATAATTTTTTATTCAACTGGTCAATTTACTATATTTAATATATCATAGTACTATATGGAAATTTTAAGGAGGGGGCATATGAATAAAGAACAGACTTTATCACACACTTCAAGTCGCGTTTCTTTCAAAGAATTACAACAAATAATTAAAATGGGTCTTGTTCAAGGTAATTTGATTCCTGCATTTGCGGGTGCTTGGCTTGCAGTCGTTATGACTAGCCATTCCTTCCTATCATCGATTCCACAAATTATATTAATGATAATAGGGTCGACTTTGATTATGGGGGGCGCTTGTGCAATAAACAACTACTACGATCAAGATATAGATTGTATTATGCCAAGTAAACAAAACCGACCGACCGTTAATGATAGAATTTCAGATAGAAACTTAATGCTATTAAGCTTCGGAATGATGTTAGTGGGGGAAGCTTGTTTATTTTTATTAAATATTCCAACTGGTGTGCTAGGTCTTGTAGGTATAGTTGGTTATGTATCATTTTATTCTATTTGGTCTAAACGTCATACAACGTGGAATACTGTAGTAGGTAGTTTTCCTGGTGCAGTACCTCCATTAATTGGATGGGCAGCTATTGACGGACAATTAAGTCTTGCTGCTTTCGGACTATTTTTAGTGGTATTTTGTTGGCAACCAATTCATTTTTACGCTTTAGCAATTAAAAGAAAGGATGAATATGCATTAGCCAACATTCCAATGTTACCATCCGTTAAAGGTATCAAAAGAACGCGTGTTAGCATGTTCTTTTGGCTTGTTTGTTTATTGCCTTTACCATTCTTCTTCACTAATTTAGGTACTACATTTATTGTGTTAGCTACTTTATTAAATTTAGGATGGCTTTTCATTGGTTTGACAACATTTAAAAAGGATACAGACCAAACAAAATGGGCTACAAAAATGTTTATATACTCGCTCAATTATTTAGTAGTATTTTTCGTAATGGTTGTTGTAGTTTCATTAATTAAAATGATATAAAATACTGAAGGCAAGGATGAAATTTATGAATGTACCTATTCTACCTACGATTAGTACGAGTTGTATTGTAATTAGTGCCATTTTAATTGCCATCGGTTGGTGGCAAATTTGGCATAGGCATGTAAATGCTCATAAGAAAACAATGTTATGGGCTGCTGTATTCGCATTAACGTTCTTTATTATTTATGCAACACGTACTGTGTTTATAGGTAATACGGACTTTGGTGGTCCCGATTCATTGCGACCATTTTATAAAGGTTTTTTATTTTTCCACATAAACCTAGCTACATTAGGTGGTATTGGTGGTTTAGTACAGATTATTACTGCTTTTAAGGATAAATTTAATATTCATAGAAAAATTGGTCCTACAGCATCTGTTATTTGGTTTTTGACAGCTATTACAGGTGTTACGGTGTATATACTACTTTATGTATTATATCCAGGCGGGGAGACGACGTCGGTAATTAAGGCAACGTTAGGATTATAATCTCAATACAACTGGGCTATAGGGGCTCTATTAACTGGTGAAACTTGTTGTTTTACCAGTTTTTTATCTACTTAATTGAATATTACGATTAAATTAAAGTACAATAAAAGCCGAAGTCCTTATATAAAATGTTTTGTAGTTTAAAGTATCAATTTTTATAATATATTATTAAGTAAGAGGTGAAAGATAATCAAATTATTATTGAAAATATTAGGTGTCGTGCTGTTAGTAACATTTTTAATATATTTATTTTATTCACCTCGTTTACAATTTGATGTATTAGAAAATCCAAATAAATCTACTAATACGAGTCGTTCAGATCAAAGTGCACATCAAAACAATCAAAAAGATGATGGAAATCCTAAGCCTAAAGAAGGGATTGGCACTTGGATAGGAAAAGACATCTCTTATTTAACTAAAAAGTTTGGACAGGCAGATCGGTCATATCGATATAGTGATCATTATAAAAACTATGTTTTTAAACAACAAGATGCTTATTATGTTGTATTAGTTAGAGATAAGCGTATTAAATCGGTTTATGCTACGGGTGAAAATGCCAATGTTGCCCCTTTAAAAATTAATGATAGTGCAGCTAGAATTTTTGAGAATACGAGTATTAACCCTGATCCAACATTTAAAGTTAATAATAGGACATATCATTTTGAATTATCAGATGAAGATTTGAAAACTCAAACATTGATAAAATATGGTGAAAATTATGCTCAAGTTTATGTTGATCAACAAACGAATGATATTATGGGAATACGTTATTTAGATAAAGAGGCACTTGTACTTTTTAAACCTTATCGTTTAGAAGATGATGAACAATCATCGAAGTCTCGCATCAAGCATTCTGCAGATATTCCTTTTGAGCAAAATCCAAATCAGCTTATGACACTTTATGAAATAACTAATGAAATACGTAAACTAAAAGGAATTAAACCGATGCGTGTTAATAATGATATTGCCCATATCGCCGCAATTAACTTATATGATGCAACAGATTCTGATAGTGTAGCATTTACTGAAGATACGTTACGAAATCAATTAGAGAATCAAAATATTGAATTTAAAACGACAAGTCAAAATGTTGGTTATGATTTTGATGATGTCCCAACACTCATCCATAGTTGGATGAATTCGGATATACATCGCTCAAGATTATTGAATAAAAAATACAATGAAATGGGTGGAGAAGTTATGAAAAATTACTACTCACTTATTTTTGTGGAAGATAAATAAAGGAGGTAGGCCAAAGATGTACACAGAAGAAATGGGTTATATTTTAGATGAAATCGAAAAGTTATCAGATATGGTGACTGATTCAGAAATATATTATCAGTTTAAAGAGGCTCAATTAAAGCTAGATCGTGATGATGAAGCACATCTAATGTATGAAGCTTTCTTAAAATATAAACATATGTATGATGAAGTCATGCGTTTTGGCCGATACCATCCTGACTATCAAACTATAATGTTAGAAACACGGCGTCGCAAACGTGCTTATGAAATGCTTCCGGTTGTGATGGACTATAAAGTTAAGGAAGTTAAGTTACAAAATTTAATAGATGAACTTATAAGCAAAATCGCACATGCAGTATCTGCAAATGTGAAAATTGAGGCAGGAAATCCCTTTTTCCAAACGGATGAGCGTGGTTGTGCATCAGGAGGTTCATGCAAGTGCTCGTTATAAGTAGAATTAGAATATAATTAGCATATATAGTAAAAACCTTCAAGTGAGACTATAGCAGTCAAACATTTGAAGGTTTTTCACGATATTTTATTTTATCGTTAATGAATCCTTAAATTGTTTTCCAAGATCAGGCCGATCTGTTACCAGTGTGTGTGCACCTTTTAAATATAAATCATGCATCATATCAATGCTATTAATACCGTAATATCCCGGTACAATATTAAGGGTATTTAACCACTGGATAAAGCGACGAGAAGTTAATGGTATGCCTTTGAAATGTGTTGGCATTTGGAAAGTATTTGCTTGTGGGTGAAAGCTACGTGCAGTGCCACTAAAGAACTTCAAAAATCCTTCTGCGACTTCCTTTTGACTAGCGCCAATTGCAACTGAATTTTGCGCTATTTTATTGAACCTGTCAATTTGTTCACTATAGAAGCTTGTAACTAATACACGGTCTTGCGCTTGATTATTTAAAATATCGTCAAACATCTTTTGTGGTGCAATAGATCCTTCATAGCTCCCTGGATGATCTTTTAAATCAACGTTAATTCGCATGTTTGGATATAATTTTAGTAATTCATCAAATGTTAGAATAGCTGTTTTCTCATGACCACGATAAGGTGTGGTTCCATTTATATCTGTAAAATGATAACCCGCATCCAATTTTTTTAATTCAGCTACAGTATGTTCGCTTACTTTACCTGAACCATTTGTGGTGCGATCAACTGTAGCATCATGAAAAACAATGAGTTTTTCATCTTTAGTAAGGCGTACGTCTGTTTCGAAACCATCTACATCAAAAGATACAGCATGGTCAAATGCAAGTTGAGTTTGCTCTGGTCTTACGGCCATGCCACCTCGATGTGCAAAAATATAAGGTGAACGTCCTTGGAAGAATGGTGGAATCGTCTTTGGCTGTTGTTGGGATTGTTGTCGTTTATAGAATAATAGGCCACTCATAATACCTATTCCAGCTAATCCCCAGTTTATTAAACGTTTATTTTTTATTGACATATATAGTGCCTCCTCAAAGGTATTAATATAAGCGTATCAAATTTATATATTAGGTAACAGTAAAGGTACTTTATTTCGTATTAGGACGAAGTTATTTTCTAAAATATTAAGACATGATATGATAATGAATGCATAAATAAATGGAGTGATGACAAACAATGAACTTAATACCTAGAACGAGTTTGACTGTTTATTTAAAACACATTAAACATGAGCGACAGCTGCGAAAATACGGACATATTGTTCATACAAATAAGCAAGAAAGATATGTCATTATTTATATTAATGAAGTTGATGCAGATGTAATTGTGCATAAGCTGATGCAAATGAAATACGTTCGGCACATTGATGCTTCGCCATATAAATACTTAAAGAAAACATATGAAAAAGAAAAGCACGAAACGCTTTAATTCAATAGTTTAAATATCATTGGAGTGGTGGTATCCAATTTTGTAAACGCAAAATGCTGATTAGATATTTAAAGTATAGGTCTAAATCGTGAAAGGCTTCGATAGGCTGAACATCAACACCAATCGTTTGAATATTATATTGTTCAGCTTTCTCATTAATCATCTGAAACTTTTTGTTACTTTCTGGATAAGGATAAGACATCGCATTAAGCATGATATACATAGCTTGAAAATGATGGCCTTCAGTAGGTTGCATAACGAGTGCTATAGATGATCGTTGCTTTTCAGATTCTGGCGTGTGGAAGTACATTATTTTATCTACACGAGCATGGTCATAATCTATCAGTGTTAAAAATTCAAACAGGTCAGTCAACCCTTCTCCAAGAACGATAAATGATTGTTTCATTAGTTAAGTAATTCTCCTTTTTTAATCAAATTATAGTAAAACACAAGATGAAATGGAAGTGTATTAACATGCGCGTGATAGCTGGTAAACATAAAAGTAAAGCACTTGAAAGTTTAGAAGGTCGAAACACGAGACCAACAATGGATAAAGTTAAAGAAGGCATTTTTAATAGTCTTCACAATGTAAGTGGACTTGGACTAGATTTATTTGCTGGAAGTGGTGCGCTTGGTATTGAAGGTTTGTCACGTGGAATGGATAAAGTAATCTTTGTTGATCAGAATTTTAAAGCAATCAAAGTAATTCAAGCGAATTTACAACAATTAGACTTAACAGAACAAGCTGAAGTATACAAAAATAATGCAGATAGAGCATTAAAAGCTTTAAATAAAAGGGATATTCAATTTGATTATATCTTTTTAGATCCGCCATACAATAAAGGACTTATAGATAAAGCTTTAATTCAAATTGAAACATTTAATTTGTTAAAAGAAAGTGGTATCATCATCTGTGAGTTTAGTCATCAAGAAGATATTGCTATACAATCATTCAAAGAGCTTAAACGCTATCATTATGGTTTAACAGACACGTTGCTGTTAGAAAAAGGAGATAAAAATGGGTAAGACAAAGGCAGTTATTCCAGGAAGTTTTGATCCAATCACGTACGGACATTTAGATATTATTGAACGTAGTGCGGGACGATTTGATGAATTACATGTTTGTGTGTTGAAAAATAGTAATAAAGCTGGCACATTTACGGTAAATGAACGCATTGAACTTATTGAGGAGTCTGTAAAACATTTATCTAATGTTCAGGTCCATCATTTTGATGGATTACTTGTTGATTTTTGTGATCAAATAGGTGCTAAAACAATTATTAGAGGCTTACGTGCGGTTAGTGATTTTGAATATGAATTGCGATTAACATCTATGAACAAAAAGCTTAATAGTGATGTTGAAACGATGTACATGATGACAAGTACAAATTATTCCTTCATTAGTTCAAGTGTTGTTAAGGAAGTAGCACAATATAAAGCAAATATAAGTGATTTTGTACCACCTAACGTAGCAACTGCATTGAAAGAAAAATTTAAATAATATGTAAACAACCCCTTCTGAAAGTACTATTTAACGAGCTTTCAAAAGGGGTGTCATCGGTATAGCGTTATTATTTTCGAATAACAGGCGTGTTAAAATCATTTTGAGTACTATGGGTACATAAATTATAAAGTTGCGTAGCTTTAATTTCTTGCGTGAAAAAGGGCGCAGTTTTCTTTGTTATATTTGTGATATAATTTCGCTCTGGAAATTGTGCTTTTAGATACTTCAAATATTGTTGACCCTTGTTAGTCATGCCTAAAATACGAGCTGCTTTTATATTAGTAGGAACATCTTGTTGGCGTATATTGAGTACGATGTTCATTAAGGCACGTTGAATGTGCGTGTATGTATAGCGTTTCGTTTTAACGAGGGTTATGAAACTATCTAAATTGTGTGCTTTAGTTATCAATGATTGTAAACGATGTTCTAAGCCTTCATTGATTGTGTATATTTGTGCTAAGTCTTCCGATGATTGTGTAATTAAAGCATATTGAATATAAGGAAACAATGCTTCTTTTGTCATTTGTGGCTGCTCATAAAGATGCCACATGTGATTTGGTACAACTTGTTTCCAAAGTGCGTCATTTGAATTTAAAGCGTGACGAATTGCACTACCACTTGCCAATGTTTGGTGATCAATTGATGATTGATGATGATATGTACCTAAGCGTTCAATCGTCATAGCATTAATGTTTGGTGCAAAATTATGAATAGCTTTTAAATAACTAAGTCCTAAAATATTATTTGGAGTTTGTAAAATGTGATGTTGATTAAAATGGTCACTTAAAACACGTGGGTAACTTTTACCGCTATTGATTTGAGCCCTATACTTTGGATTTGTTTCAAATTGTTGAATATCTTGAGCTATTTTAGTCAACGCCTCAATATTGGCACTTTCACTACCAAATGAAATCGTATCTATGCCTAGATAATCGGCAAGCAATATACCGTATTTGGCAAAGTAATCTGATGAAGATAGACTGCCAATTATAGGAAGTTCAACAACTAAATCGACGCCTTCTAAGGCCATCTCGGCACGAATAAACTTATTGAATATTGCTGGTTCGCCACGCATTACAAATTGTCCGCTCATCAATGCAATGGTGACATCGGCATTGGACAGTTTTTTTGATTGTCGGGCATGATACAAGTGACCATTATGAAATGGGTTATATTCCGTTATAAGTCCAACACTTTTCATTTGCAATTCGTCCTTTCAGTATTCATCATAAGTATTGTAACAGATACTTTGATGTTAAGAAAAAATCTTGACAACTCTTGTAGAGAAAGTTAAAATAAATTTTGTGCTTGTTAGAGGTGAAGCCATATGAAATGGTCAATAACACAATTAAGAAAATATCAAGGTCAGCCCTTTGAATTTAATGAAACAGCGAAATTTGATCACTTAAAGGAATCGCTAGGTCTTATTGATTTGTCTGAGATTCATGTAGAAGGTCAACTTAATGTTAAGTCGAATGAAGTGATTGCAGATATGCATGTAACTGGGACATATACGATGCCATGTGCACGTACATTGGAACCAGTTGAAGTGCCACTAGATGTGACAACTTCGGAAGTATTTGATTTAGAGGGATATAATGATTATGCCGATGAAAGTGAGCTTGATGAACATTATCATCTAGCCACTGATGGTATGATAAACATTAAAGATATTGCGGAAGAGCTAGTCATAATTGAGAAACCCATGCGTGCATATTCTGATAACAGCAATCAGATGTTAACAGAAGGTAACGGCTGGGAAGTTATTGACGAAGATCAATTGATTGAACTTGCAAAGGGTGATGAAGATAAATCTTCGGAAACAATGCAAGTTGATCCTAGGCTTCAGAAATTACAACAATTATATGATAAAGAGTAATAGCAGATTACGTCTTGTTATAGTATAATTAGGAACTAATCTGACATTTAGAATTAACTGGCTTTAATATTAAGGAGGATAAATCATGGCAGTACCAAAAAGAAGAACGTCTAAAACGAGAAAAAACAAACGTCGTACACACTTCAAAATTTCAGTGCCTGGTATGACTGAATGCCCAAGTTGTGGCGAATACAAATTATCTCACCGTGTATGTAAAAATTGTGGTTCATACAATGGTGAAGAAGTTGTTAGCAAATAATTTTAGCATAGTGCTAAAATAATATGAATAATAAAGAAACCCAATGATGACAACAAATCATTGGGTTTCTTTATGTGTTTTTATAAATACATTACAAGAATGGACTGCAGAATCACACTACGTAGTTTAAAAATAATTTGATACGATTGAAATGACAATCTTTATATTAATGTAACTGAATGTTCATCAACGTTGTGCTAATATATAGGACGAAGCATATAACAACCATAATTACATAAAATTGGAGAGTTTTAATGGAACAAATTACATCTGCACAAAATAGTAAGATTAAAAATGCAAATAAACTTAAAAAGAAACGTGAACGTGATAAAACGGGACAAGCACTCATTGAAGGTATTCATTTAATTGAAGAAGCTTATCAAAGTAATCTGACGATTAAACAATTATTTATTATTGAACCAGAGCGAACAGAACAAGCATTGATAGATTATTCAGAAGAAACATTTCAAATTAATATGAAAGTGGCAGAAGCATTATCAGGTACAATTACACCTCAAGGATTCTTTGCAGTAATTGAAAAGCCAAACTATGATGTAACACATGCAAAACAAGTATTACTCATTGACCGCATTCAAGATCCTGGCAATTTAGGAACATTAATTCGTTCAGCAGATGCTGCCGGTATAGACCTTATTGTTATGGAAAAGGGAACAGCAGATGCGTATCAGGATAAAGTGCTTAGAGCTAGTCAAGGTAGTGTCTTCCATATACCTGTGGTGACTGCAGACTTACAAGGGTTTATAAAGCAGTTCGAAGGTCCTGTATTTGGTACTGCACTAGAAAATGCTGTGTCATATAAAAATCTTGAACCCCAAGAAACATTTGCACTGCTACTTGGTAATGAAGGGGATGGAGTAAATAACGCGTTGTTAGAACATACGACGAAAAATTTAATTATTCCAATTTATGGCAAAGCAGAAAGTTTAAATGTTGCAATTGCTGGAAGTATTTTACTTTACCACTTGAAAGGTTGACCCGTTTGTTTAAAATCGGCTATACTTAGATGTATATAATAAAGTATAGTGATGACAAGTACTCATAAAATTGAATGATAAACCAATAAAAAGACCTTAACTAGTAGAACGAATTGTGCAGGGAGAATAAGCGTGACTGAAACTTATTCCAATTTCGATTAGTTACTTTCATCTTTTTGGTTACTTAAAGAGATTTAAGTCGGAGCGCGTATCTTCGTTAACAATGCAGAACAAGTGTATGTAAAATAAAGTAAGGCTTAGCGTCTTATTTTATAATGACATAAATTTGGGTGGTACCACGGAAGACTTTCGTCCCAAGATATAGGGAGGTAAGTCTTTTTTTATGCTCGAAAACTAAGTTTAAAAATAAAAAGTGTGAGGTGTCATTTATATGACTCAGATGGATTCAATGGCGGAATTAAAACAACAAGCATTAGTTGATATTAATGAAGCTCAAAATGAACGCGAATTACAAGATGTAAAAGTTAAATATTTAGGTAAAAAAGGTTCAGTTAGTGCTCTAATGAAAAATATGAAAGATTTACCTAATGAAGAAAAACCTGCCTATGGTCAAAAGGTAAATGAATTAAGACAAACCATTCAAAATGAATTAGAAGAAAAACAAGCATTATTAAAACATGAAAAATTGAACCAACAACTTGCTGAAGAAACGATTGATGTTACATTACCAAGTCGTAAAATCAACATAGGTTCTAAACATCCTTTAACAAGAACGATTGAAGAAATTGAAGACTTATTTTTAGGTTTAGGTTATGAAATTGTTGACGGTTATGAAGTTGAACAAGATTATTATAATTTTGAAGCATTAAACTTACCTAAGTCACATCCTGCGCGTGATATGCAAGATAGTTTCTACATTACAGATGATATTTTAATGCGCACTCATACATCTCCAGTTCAAGCACGGACGATGGAAAAACGTAATGGTGTAGGCCCAGTAAAAATTATTTGTCCTGGTAAAGTATATCGACGTGACTCAGATGACGCAACACATAGTCATCAATTTACTCAAATAGAAGGGTTAGTCGTTGATAAACATATTAAAATGAGTGACTTAAAAGGCACATTAGAATTATTGGCTAAAAAGTTATTTGGGGCAGAACGTGAAATTCGTCTTCGCCCTAGTTACTTCCCATTCACAGAACCATCCGTTGAAGTTGATGTATCTTGTTTTAAATGTAAAGGTAAAGGCTGTAACGTATGTAAACATACAGGCTGGATTGAAATTTTAGGTGCTGGTATGGTGCATCCAAACGTACTTGAAATGGCTGGATTTGATTCAAATGTATATTCTGGCTTTGCCTTTGGTATGGGGCCAGATCGTATCGCGATGTTAAAATATGGTATTGAAGATATTCGTCATTTCTATACTAATGATGTACGATTCCTTGATCAATTTAAAGCTGTAGAAGATAGAGGTGAATTGTAATGTTGATTTCAAATGAATGGTTAAAAGATTATGTTGATGCAGGTGTAGCTATTGAAGATTTAGCAGAGCGTATTACTCGCACAGGTATTGAAGTAGATGACATAATCGACTATACCAAAGATATTAAGAACTTAGTTGTAGGATATATCCAATCTAAGGAGAAACATCCTAATGCAGACAAATTAAATATTTGTCAAGTAGATATTGGTGAAGAAGAAGCTGTGCAGATTGTATGTGGCGCACCTAATGTCGAAGCGGGACAACACGTTATCGTCGCTAAAGTTGGTGGACGCTTACCTGGTGACATTAAAATTAAACGCGCTAAGTTACGTGGTGAACGTTCAGAAGGAATGATTTGTTCATTACAAGAAATTGGTATTTCCAGTAATGTTGTTCCAAAAGCATATGAAAATGGTATTTTCGTTTTTACTGAACCAATTGAACCTGGGACTGACGCTTTAACAGCACTTTACTTAAATGACCAAGTGATGGAATTTGATTTAACACCGAATCGAGCTGATGCATTAAGCATGATTGGTACTGCATATGAAGTAGCAGCGCTATATAAAACTAAAATGACGAAACCTCATACACAAAGTGATGAAATTTCTGAATCCACATCAAATGAGTTATCAGTATCTATTGATAATCCTGAAAAAGTGCCATACTACAGTGCAAGAATAGTTAAAAATGTGACAATAGCCCCATCTCCAATTTGGATGCAGATGCGCTTAATTAAAGCAGGTATTCGTCCAATCAATAACGTTGTAGATATTTCTAATTATGTCTTATTAGAATACGGTCAACCATTACACATGTTTGACCAAGATCACATTGGCTCTAAAGAAATAATTGTGCGCCAAGCAAATGAAAATGAAACTATGACTACCTTAGATAATACAGAGCGTACCTTAGTAAATAGTGACATTGTTATTTCAAATAGCAAAGAACCAATCGCTTTAGCAGGCGTCATGGGTGGAGATTTTTCTGAAGTTACAGCAACAACAACAAATGTTGTAGTAGAAGGCGCTATCTTTGATCCGGTTTCTATTCGTCATACATCTCGTCGTTTAAACTTGCGTAGTGAAGCTTCTAGTCGCTTTGAAAAAGGTATTGCAACTGAATTTGTCGATGAAGCTGTTGATAGAGCATGTTACTTACTTCAAACATATGCAGATGGTAACGTATTACAAGGCCGAGTGTCTGCGGGTAATTTAGGTTCATTTGTGACACCAATTAAAATCACTGCTGAAAAAGTAAACAAAACAGTTGGATTTAACTTATCTTGTGGTGAAATAAAAGCTATTTTTGAACAATTAGGCTTTAAAACACAACAAAATGGTGACGAATTAACAGTCAATGTACCATCACGCCGTAAAGATATTACGATTAAAGAAGATCTGATTGAAGAAGTTGCACGAATATACGGATACGACAACATCCCATCAACAATGCCCGTTTTTGAAGATGTCACAAATGGCGAATTAACAGATCGTCAGCATAAAACGCGTATAGTAAAAGAAACATTAGAAGGTGCTGGTTTAGACCAAGCAATTACGTATTCACTTGTTTCAAAAGATCATGCGAAAGATTTTGCTTTACAAACACGTCCAACAATTAGCTTATTAATGCCTATGAGTGAAGCACATTCCACTTTACGTCAAAGCTTATTACCACATTTAATCGAAGCAGCTGCATATAATGTGGCGCGTAAAAATAAAGATGTCAAATTGTATGAAATAGGACGCGTTTTCTTCGGTAATGATGAAGGTAAATTACCAGAGGAGGTAGAATATTTGAGCGGCATATTAACTGGTGAGTATGTAGTTAATACATGGCAAAATAAAAAAGAAGCTGTTGACTTCTATATTGCCAAAGGCGTTGTAGATCGTGTCGCGGAAAAGTTAAATCTCGAGTTCAGTTATAAAGCCGGTGAAATTAGTGGGTTACATCCTGGTAGAACAGCAATCATATCTTTACAAGGTAAAGATATTGGTTTTATTGGCGAATTGCATCCACAATTAGCTGCGGAGAATGATTTAAATCGCACATACGTATTTGAATTAAACTATCATACTATAATGGAAGTAGCAGTTGGCTACATTAACTATCAACCAATCCCTAAATTCCCTGGAGTGACTAGGGATATTGCCTTAGAGGTCACAAGTGATGTTCCAGCATCAGTGTTGTTAGAAACAATCCATAGTAATGGTGATGATATTCTTCAAGATTCATTAGTATTTGATGTTTACGAAGGGGAACATTTAGGTGAAGGTAAGAAATCTATTGCGATTCGCTTGAATTATTTAGATACAGAAAATACATTAACAGATGAACGTGTCACAAAAGTACATGATAAAATTTTAGCAGCTTTACAAGCACAAGGCGCTGTAATAAGATAATTTGGCGAAAAGAGACAGACTGGGACACAAATCCTAGAAAAAATAGCCAGTAAATGAGCTTACAAAAACTCATTTACTGGCTATTTTATTGACAATACTGAATGGCTTCGCTTTCCTAGGGTGCCGTCTCAGCCACCCCAACTTGCGTTGTCCGTAGGCTTTCTTTTCGAAAGCCTATCTGTTGGGGGCCCCTGTCTTCAGCTTGTCCTGTTCCCTCAGGAGTCTCGCCATAAATACTACGTATTAACATGTAATTTTACCGTTAAATGGTTTAAAAAATAAGGCACTTTCACATTGTTTAGTCGACTTCACTAAATGAAATGAACGAGGTGCCTTATATAAGCGATAACTTGAAGCAATAGATGTTACCACTAGAGACTTTAATTTTAATAGTTTCAATTATTATGGTGGAAACCATATCCAATAAAAAGATTTTGGCGTTTCAATTTTAATCTATTTCATTTATATCTTAAATTGTTATTGCTTACTAATTTTGCTTTCTTTCTACTAATTTCAGTGCTTTTTCTCGGTTTTTAAAATGTTTTTTAGAAATACTATCTAATTTGTTAATTCCACTCTTATCAATGATTTTAGCAGCAACTAAATCAACCTTATTACCAGCACCTTTAGGAATTTCGCAATGCATTTTGCGAGCGAGTTGATCCATATATTTGACAAATGCATAGCGAGAGATAATACTGGCAGCTGCAATTGCTAGAGATTTTGACTCTCCTTTTGTTTCAAATTTTGTTTTTTCTGGAAATGGTAATGCACTTAAGGCATAATGTTGATAAACTTCACGCTGAGCGAATTGGTCAATCACAATATAATCGATGTTGTCTGGATGAATTTTTTGAGTAACATTTTTAATAGCTTCATTATGAAGAACGGCTTTCATTTTTACTTGAGACCAGCCTAAAGCTTGGCGCTCATTATATTTAATATTATCTAATGTTAGCAATGAATGTGGAATAAATGTCACTAACTGCTCCGCCAAGTCAATAATTTTAGTATCAGTTAGTTTTTTTGAGTCATCGACACCTAATGTTTTTAAAATAGCAACATGTGATTGAGTGACATAAGCAGCACATACGGTTAAAGGACCAAAATAATCTCCACTTCCGGCTTCATCGCTACCAATACAATCATATTTGTCATATTGAAGTGTATGAGTTGATGATTGCTTTGAAGTTGTTGCTGCCATGGCAGCATCGTGATAATTTGGAAGTAATTCTCGAGCAATATTTTCAGCTTGTTTACCTTGAAACATGACTTTGCCAGAGTTATAGATATTAATGGTTGTCTGTTTATAATTAGTGCGTGCACGCATCCCTTGTGGTAAGTTATGCTGTTCAAAGTCAATTTGATTTAAGAGCTGCTCTATTGCTTCGTTTGTTAGTTTTTGGACGACATTTGCCATAGATGTCAGAAATCCTTTCTTTAAAAAATATTAACCAGCAATATCATATCATGAAATTAATGATGTAGTAATATTCTAGTATAACACTATAACTTACTGAATCAGATGGATGGGCTTACAAATTTAGATGCTGTCATGTATAATGTACTTAATATAACATTACATAGAAACTAGCTGATGAAAAAATGTAATAGAACTGAAGTTTATAAAAAAGGTCAGGAGACATAATTATGAGTGAATTTAAAAACAGAATTAATGTAACGATTAATGATCAACATTATACTATTGTTGGTGAAGACAGTCCTGAGCATATTCGTTATGTCGCTCATTTAGTAGATGAGAGAATCAAGGCGCTAAAAACTTCTGGTCTTGATACAACACGAAAGTCTGTATTAACGGCCGTCAATATTATGCACGAAAAGGTACTATTAGAAGAAGAAAATCGTCGCCTCCAAGAAGAAGTGAATCAATTTAGACGTAGAGAGCTATAATATGATACTAGATTTAATTGTATTATTATTTGTAGGTTATGTCATGCTTATGGGATATCGCCGTGGATGGTGGTTAAATTGTTTACACGTTATGACGACGATGGTTGCCTTGTGGATTGCACATAACAATTATCAAGGTATTGCACAAAGATTATTAGTTTTTTTACCGTTCCCGAAAACTGTAGCTTATGATATGACTTACGCTGTGCCTTTTAGTCAAGTTCAGCAACGCTTTGATGCAATTGTAGCTTTTGCACTAGTTGCTATATTGAGCAAGATTATTTTGTATCTTCTTGTAGTGTCATTTGATAATATAGTAACGTACAAAAAATTATATAATTGGAGTCGCTGGTTAGGGGCCTTGTTTGGATTGCTATCAGCCTTGATATCTGTGCAAATTCTACTTTATATGCTGGCGCTTTATCCTAATGAATGGGTTCAGATGAGTTTAGCTCATTCATGGCTTAGTAAAGCAATTTTATTACATACACCAATCGTTTCAGCATATATTTTAAATTTATAAAATCTGATAAAGGTCAGGATTTCTTTTCCTGGTCTTCTTTTTATGAGGTGACGGTATGACAAAGAAAGATGTTATTAAATTATTAGAGCAAATTGCTACTTATATGGAGTTGAATGGAGAAAATACCTTTAAAGTGTCAGCTTATCGCAAAGCGGCGCAAAGTTTGGAAATGGATGAACGCCCTTTAGAAGAAATTGATGATGTGACGGAGCTAAAAGGAATTGGTAAAGGTGTCGGCGAAGTGATTAGTGAATATCGTCAAACTGGTGAGTCAGAGGTCTTATCTGATCTGAAAAAACGTGTGCCTGAAGGTCTGATTCCACTGTTGAAAATTCAAGGTTTAGGTAGCAAGAAAATCGCAAAGCTATATCAAGAGTTGGGCATTGAAGATAAAGAAAGTTTGCAACGTGCATGTGAAGCTGGTCAAGTAAGTCAGTTAAAAGGATTCGCTAAAAAAACAGAAACTAATATTTTAGAGGCTGTCAAAGCGTTAGGTGCTAAAAAAGAACGGTATCCTATTGATCAGATGCGAGGGTTGAACGAGCAAATTGTCGCTTATATTAAGACGCTGACTGCTATCGATAATTATTCATCAGCTGGGAGTTTTCGTCGCTATAAAGAAATGAGTAAAGATTTAGATTTCATCATAAGTACGACGGAGCCTGACAAAGTTCAAGCGCAATTATTAAATATTCCCAACAAAGTAAAAGAAGTGGCTGTGGGACAAACAAAAATCTCTTTAGAGATAGAATATGATGATGAAACAATTGGTGTAGATTTTAGACTCATTGAACCAGCAGCATTTTATCATACATTACAACATTTTACTGGCTCAAAAGAACATAATATTCGCATTCGACAACTTGCTAAAGCGCAGGGAGAAAAAGTAAGTGAATATGGAATTGAAACGTCAGATGGACAACTGATTCAATATAATAATGAAACTGATATTTATAAACACTTTAACGTGAATTGGATTGCACCGGCGATGCGTGAAGACGGCAGTGAATTTGAAAGAGATTTAAGTGATATTATTACCTTAGATGATATCAATGGTGATATCCATATGCATACGACTTATAGTGATGGCGCATTTTCTATTCGACATATGGTTGAGGCTAACATTGCTAAAGGATATCATTTTATGGTTATTACTGACCATTCTCAAAGCCTAAAAGTTGCCAACGGTCTGCAAGTAGAACGTTTATTACGACAAAATGAAGAAATTAAAAAATTGAATCAAGAATATCAAGAAATTGATATTTATTCAGGCACAGAAATGGATATTTTGCCAGATGGTTCACTGGATTATGATGATGATGTTTTAGCACAATTAGACTATGTTATTGCTGCGATACACCAAAGCTTTAACCAATCTGAAGCAGATATCATGAAACGTCTAGAACATGCATGTCGAAATCCATATGTACGACACATTGCTCATCCAACGGGGCGCATTATTGGGAAGCGTCCAGGATATCAACCTAATATTGAACAATTAATGCAACTTGCTGAAGAAACTCAAACAATTTTAGAAATCAATGCTAATCCAAAGCGACTGGATTTAAATGCAGATATTGTTAAAAAATATCCGAATGTTAAGTTGACGATAAATACTGATGCACACCATACAGATCATTTGGAATTTATGAAATATGGTGTAGCAACAGCGCAAAAAGGATTTGTTACTAAAGATAGAGTCATCAATACCTTATCGCGAGAAGACTTTAAAAAATTCATTGCAAACAATATTAAAATGAAGAAATAGAGGGATTTGATGAGACAGAAAACGTTAGATGTCTTAGAATTTAATAAAATTAAAGCACTCATCGCTAATGAGACAATTAGTGACTTGGGGCGGGAGAAAGTATTACAACTGCATCCTGCGACTGATTACGATACTGTTGTTTTTCAAATGAATGAAACTGATGAAATATCACAAATTTATAATAAATATAGGATGCCAAGTCTAAGTGGATTATCAAAAGTTTCTCCATTACTTCACCGCGCTAAGATTGGTAGCGTATTGAATGTTACAGAATTAAATCAGTTAAAAAGGCTCATTCAAGTTCAAAACCAATTTAAAACATTTTATAATCAATTGCTTGAAGATGATGAACAACAAGTCTATTATCCTTTGCTGCATGATAATATGATGCGCTTACCTGTATTAACTGATTTATTTCAAGAAATTAATGATAAATGTGATACACATGATTTATATGATCATGCGAGTTACGAATTACAAGGCATTCGCAGTAAAATTTCAAGTACGACACAACGCATTAGACAAAATCTAGATCGTATTGTTAAAAATCAATCTAATCAAAAGAAACTATCGGATGCTATAGTAACTGTGCGCAATGAACGTAATGTTATACCAGTAAAAGCTGAATATCGCCAAGATTTTAAAGGTATTGTGCATGACCAATCAGCATCTGGACAAACGTTATATATTGAACCATCATCTATTGTAGAAATGAACAATCAAGTGAGTCGCTTACGCAACGATGAGGCTGTGGAAAGAGAACGAATTTTAACTATATTAACAACAATGGTTGCGCAACAAGCTGAACAATGTTTAGTAGCTGAAGAAGTTATGGGTCACTTGGATTTCTTAACAGCTAAGGCACGTTATGCAAGTGCAATAAAGGGAACAAAGCCTACATTTTATGAAGCGCGTACAATTTATTTACCCAATGCCTTTCATCCATTGTTAGATAAAGAAACTGTTGTTGCAAATACGATTGAATTTGCTGATGATGTGGAAACAGTGATTATTACGGGGCCAAATACTGGTGGGAAAACAGTCACGCTTAAAACACTAGGATTAATTATAATTATGGCACAATCAGGGTTGTTAATTCCCACATTAGACGGTAGTCAGTTAAGCGTGTTTCATGATGTCTTTTGTGATATTGGAGATGAGCAGTCTATAGAACAATCATTATCTACATTTTCATCACATATGAAAAATATTGTCGCTATATTACAACAAGCAGATAAGCATAGTTTAATACTGTTTGACGAGTTAGGAGCAGGAACAGATCCTAGTGAAGGCGCTGCATTAGCAATGAGTATTCTTGATTATACAAGAGCGCTTGGCGCGCTAGTCATGGCAACGACACACTACCCAGAACTTAAAGCGTATAGCTATAACCGCGAAGGTGTCATGAATGCTAGTGTCGAGTTTGATGTTGATACATTGAGTCCCACATACAAATTATTAATGGGTGTTCCTGGCCGATCAAATGCATTTGATATATCGAAAAAATTAGGTCTTAACTTATCAATTATAAATAAAGCAAAAACCATGATTGGTACAGATGAGCAAGAAATCAATTTAATGATAGAATCGCTTGAAAAAAATGCGAAACGTGTAGATACGCAGCGTATAGAACTTGACCATTTATTGAAAGAAGCACAGCAAACACACGATGATCTTGAAAAACAATATAATCAATTTCAAGCATACGAAAAACAATTAATAGAAGATGCGAAAGATAAAGCAAATCAACGTGTTAAAGCTGCTACAAAAGAAGCAGATGAGATATTAAAAGAGTTACGAACGCTAAGAGATCAAAAAGGGGCCGATGTTAAGGAACATGAATTGATAGACAAGAAAAAGCAACTTGATAATCAATATGAAGCGAAATCGATTAAACAACAAGTTCAAAAGCAAAAATACGATAAAATTGTAGCCGGAGATGAAGTTAAAGTTTTATCATATGGACAAAAGGGCGAAGTGTTAGAGTTAGTTGGAAATGATGAAGCGGTAGTTCAAATGGGTATCATTAAAATGAAATTGCCGATTGAAGATTTGGAAAAAACAAAAAAGAAACAAGAAAAACCGACTAAAATGATTAAACGCCAACATCGTCAAACGATTAAAACGGAACTGGATTTAAGAGGATATCGTTATGAAGAAGCGTTAATTGAGTTAGATCAATATTTAGACCAAGCTGTATTAAGTAATTATGAACAAGTTTATATCATACATGGCAAAGGCACCGGCGCTTTACAAAAAGGTGTTCAACAACATTTGAAACGACATAAAAGTGTAAAATCATTTAGGGGTGGTATGCCAAGTGAAGGTGGCTTTGGTGTAACTGTCGCAGAATTAAAATAATCATCACTATTCATTTGCTAAAATGATAGAATAAACTTTACTTCAACTATATATTGCGGTTAATATGAGTGATGTAAGAAAAATGTGAGCAATTGCAATGCAATAGATGATATTGTCTGTTATAATTTGCTCATCATTTAAATTTAAGGAGGATTGGCTGTCATGGCAATCGTAAAAGTAACGGATTCAAACTTTGATGAAAATATTCAAGATGGCGTTAAATTAGTAGACTTTTGGGCAACATGGTGTGGACCTTGTAAAATGATTGCTCCAGTATTAGAAGAATTAGCAGGAGATTATGAAGGTAAAGCTGATATTTTAAAATTAGATGTTGATGAAAACCCATCAACTGCTGCTAAATTTGAAGTAATGAGTATTCCTACTTTAATTGTATTTAAAGATGGAGAACCTGTAGATAAAGTTGTAGGTTTCCAACCAAAAGAAAATTTAGCAGAAGTATTGGATAAACATTTATAATCACACAGAAATGGGGACGGGGCATTACATCTGATGTAATTGCCTCTTCTTTTTGTGTGTAATAATCGAGAAAGGGGGAGTGTGATACGTTGAGTTATCAGCAAGCTATTCGTGAAAAATTAAGTGTTGTACCTATTGAACCAGGGTGTTATTTGATGAAAGATCGCCAACAACAGGTAATTTATGTCGGTAAAGCTAAACGTTTACGCAATCGTTTACGTTCGTATTTTACAGGGGCTCATGATGCTAAAACAACGCGTTTAGTTGGGGAAATACGTGACTTTGAATATATCGTAACATCTAGTGAAACAGAATCCCTCCTATTAGAATTAAATTTAATTAAACAATATCAACCGCGTTATAATATATTATTAAAGGATGATAAGAGTTATCCTTTTATTAAAATCACTAAAGAAAAGTATCCTCGTTTATTGGTAACACGTACAGTTAAAAAAGGGACAGGTAAATATTTTGGACCATACCCTAACGCTTATTCAGCACAAGAAACCAAGAAGCTATTAGACCGTATTTATCCATTTAGAAAATGTGATACGATGCCAGATAAATTATGTTTGTACTACCATATTGGTCAATGTCTAGGTCCATGTGTTTATGATGTTGATCAACAGCAATATGCCCAAATGACAAAAGAGATATCTGACTTTCTTAATGGTGAAGATAAAACCATTTTACAAAATTTAGAACAGAGAATGATGGCTGCAAGCGAAAAATTAGATTTTGAACGTGCTAAAGAATATAGAGATTTAATTCAACACATTCATAATTTAACGAAGAAACAAAAAATTATGTCATCAGATAATACGATTCGTGATGTGTTTGGTTACCACGTGTCTAAGGGCTGGATGTGTGTTCAAGTATTTTTTATTCGCCAAGGTAATATGATTCAACGGGATGCCACTATGATTCCGATTCAACAAACGGAAGAAGAAGAATTTTATACCTTTATTGGCCAGTTTTATAGTTTAAATCAACATATATTGCCCAAAGAAGTGCATATACCAAAACACTTAGATGCTAAATTAATTCATTCTGTCGTTGATACTAAAATTGTGCAGCCGGCACGTGGAGCGAAAAAAGAAATGGTTGATTTAGCAAATCATAATGCTGAGGTAGCGCTTGATAATAAATTTGAATTAATTGCTCGTGATGAATCACGGACTGTGAAGGCAATTGAAGAGTTAGGTGAGCGTATGGGCATTCAATCACCAATACGTATTGAAGCTTTTGATAATTCAAACATTCAAGGTGTTGATCCAGTATCAGCTATGGTGTCATTTGTTGATGGTAAACCAGATAAGCGTGGCTATCGAAAATATAAAATAAAAACAGTAGAAGGTCCAGATGATTATAAATCTATGAGAGAAGTCGTACGTCGTCGATATACAAGAGTGTTAAATGAAGGCCTTCCTTTACCAGATCTTATTATTGTAGATGGAGGTAAAGGACACATGTCAGGGGTTAAAGACGTGTTAGAAAATGAATTAGGCTTAGACATTCCAATAGCTGGTTTGCGTAAAAACGATAAACATCAGACCTCTGAACTGCTTTATGGGCCAGAAGCTGAAGTGGTACCTATGAAGAAAAATAGTCAAGCATTTTATCTATTACAGCGTATTCAAGATGAAGTGCATCGCTTTGCCATTACTTTCCATCGACAAACACGGCAGAAACAAGGCATGCGTTCTATACTTGATACCGTTGATGGTATAGGTAGTAAAAGAAAAACTAAATTATTGCGTACTTTTGGTTCTATCAAGAAAATGAAAGAAGCAACTTTACCAGAATTGCAAAATTGTGGCCTTCCTGAAAAAGTAGCTAAAAGTTTGAAAGAAGCATTAAATAATTAAAAAATTAAGATTTTGGGACGTGAGAATCATTCTCATGTCCCAAAGTGTTGTAAAAAATGTTACAATATAGTTAACAAACAGCTAATTTTTTTATAGATTTGTGGAAGCGCTTTCTAATTGATAAACATTATCATTTAAGTGTTCCTGATAATGTTTTAATTGAAAAATACACAAATGCTAAATCCACCATCCAGTTCATTTTATAATACTTGCAAATTGTATTTAAAAAATTTGAAAACTTAAAATTTTTATTTTTCAATTAGCAAGAAATAGGATGTCTTAGTGGTATCACATCATTTAAATTAGCTAATTTTAATTATTGTTTCTTCAGGGGGGAGTTCTTTTGGCTCATACAAAAAACGAATTTTACTTAAGACGTGTTCATTCGTTATTAGGTATTATTCCAATCGGGGCATTTTTAGTAGTGCATTTGATGGTAAACCATCAAGCTACTCAAGGTGCTGAAGCATTTAATAAAGCATCTATGTTTATGGAATCATTGCCGTTTTTAATTATCGTTGAGTTTCTATTTATTTATATCCCAATTTTATATCATGGTTTGTATGGTATTCATATCGCATTTACAGCAAAGGAAAATATTGGGCATTATTCAATATTTAGAAACTGGATGTTTGCATTACAACGCGTAACGGGTGTAATTACGTTTATTTTTATTTTCGTACATTTATGGCAAACGCGCTTACAAAAGGCATTTTTCGGTAAAGAAGTTAATTATGATATGATGCATCAGACATTACAACACCCTTTGTGGGCAATTATTTATATGATTTGTATCGTGGCAGTCGTTTTTCACTTTGCTAACGGTATTTGGTCATTTTTAGTGACATGGGGGATTTTACAATCTAAAAAATCTCAACAAGTTTTCACTTGGGTATCACTCATTGTCTTTTTGATATTGTCTTATATTGGTGTATCAGCAATTGTAGCATTTATGTAAATTTCGTTTTAGCGTAAGTTTTAGTTCAATATTTAGGGGAGTGACAATTCTATGGCAGAGAAGAAAATTATTGTTGTCGGAGGCGGACTTGCCGGTTTAATGTCAACAATTAAAGCTGCAGAACAAGGTGCTCATGTGGATTTGTTCTCATTAGTACCTGTTAAACGTTCGCACTCTGTATGTGCCCAAGGGGGTATCAATGGTGCGGTAAATACAAAAGGTGAAGGAGATTCTCCTTGGATTCATTTTGATGATACCGTTTATGGTGGAGATTTTTTAGCAAATCAACCACCAGTTAAAGCAATGACTGAAGCTGCACCACAAATTATTCATTTATTAGACCGCATGGGCGTCATGTTTAGCAGAACAAAGGAAGGTTTATTAGACTTTAGACGCTTCGGTGGGACATTGTATCATCGAACAGCATTTGCTGGTGCAACAACAGGGCAACAACTATTGTATGCGTTAGATGAACAAGTACGTTCCTTTGAAGTAGATGGACTAGTGACAAAATATGAGGGCTGGGAATTTTTAGGAATTGTTAAAGATGAAGATAATGCAGCTAGAGGAATTATAGCTCAAAATATGACAACTTCAGAAATTCAATCTTTCGGTTCAGATGCGGTCATTATGGCTACGGGTGGTCCAGGCATTATTTTTGGTAAAACAACGAACTCTATGATTAACACTGGGTCAGCAGCTTCAATTGTTTATCAACAAGGTGCTAAATATGCAAATGGCGAATTTATTCAAATTCATCCGACTGCGATTCCAGGTGATGACAAATTACGTTTAATGAGTGAATCTGCACGTGGTGAAGGCGGTCGTATATGGACATATAAAGATGGTAAGCCTTGGTACTTCTTAGAAGAAAAATATCCGGATTATGGTAACTTAGTACCTCGTGATATTGCAACGCGTGAAATTTTTGATGTTTGTATCAATCAAAAATTAGGTATTAATGGTGAAAATATGGTGTATCTGGATCTGTCTCATAAAGATCCACATGAATTAGATGTTAAATTAGGTGGTATCATTGAAATTTATGAAAAATTCACTGGTGACGATCCTCGTAAGGTACCAATGAAGATTTTCCCAGCAGTTCACTATTCAATGGGAGGACTTTATGTTGATTACGATCAAATGACCAACATTGATGGTTTATTTGCTGCAGGAGAATGTGATTTTTCACAACATGGAGGTAACCGTTTAGGTGCAAACTCATTATTATCTGCAATTTATGGTGGTACTGTCGCTGGACCAAATGCGGTAAAATATGTTGAAAATATTGATAAAACTTATGCTGATTTAGATGATTCAATTTATCAAGCACGGGTAGATGAAGAACAACAAAGATTCGATAATTTACTTAATATGCGTGGCACAGAAAATGCCTATAAATTACATCGTGAACTCGGTGAAATTATGACAGCTAATGTTACAGTTGTAAGAGAAAATGATAAATTATTGGAAACCGATAAGAAAATTGTTGAGCTCATGGAACGCTATCAAAATATTGATATGGAAGATACACAGACATGGAGTAACCAAGCCGTGTTCTTTACTCGTCAATTATGGAATATGCTTATACTTGCACGTGTTATCACAATTGGTGCTTATAATCGTAATGAATCACGCGGTGCGCATTACAAACCAGAATTTCCAGAACGAAATGATGAAGAATGGTTAAAAACAACATTAGCAGAGTATATGGGTAAAGATGAAGCACCAAAATTTATTTATGAGCCAGTAGATGTAAGCTTGATCCCACCACGTAAACGTGATTACACTAGCAAGTCTAAAGGAGGTAAAAAATAATGACTGAAACACTATCAGCAAATAACACTCCAAAAGACCAACATGCAGACAGTAATCAACAACCACAAAAAGAAAAACAAAAAACAATTAAATTAATTATAAAACGTCAAGATAATCAAGACTCTAAACCATACGATGAAGCGTTTGAAATCCCTTATAAAGACAACATGAATGTCATTGCCTGTTTGATGGAAATTAGACGTAATCCAGTAAATGCAGAAGGAAAGAAAACAACGCCCGTTATTTGGGACATGAATTGTTTGGAAGAAGTTTGTGGTGCATGTTCGATGGTAATTAATGGTCGTGCAAGACAATCATGTTCAGCCATCGTTGATCAATTAGAGCAACCTATTCGTCTAGAACCAATGAGTACGTTTCCAGTTATTCGTGACTTACAAGTTGACCGTACACGAATGTTTGACAACTTAAAACGTATGAAAGCTTGGATTCCTATTGATGGAACTTATGATTTAGGTCCTGGACCTCGTATGCCGGAGAAAAAACGACAAACAGCATATGAACTGTCAAAATGTATGACATGTGGTGTGTGTTTAGAAGTTTGTCCGAATGTAACACCTAATAATAAGTTTGTCGGTGCACAAGCCATCTCACAAGTTCGTCTATTTGATTTACATCCGACAGGTGCTATGACAAAGGATGAACGATTAGATGCATTAATGGGGACAGGTGGATTGCAAGAGTGCGGTAATTCTCAAAACTGTGTAAATGCATGTCCTAAAGGTATCCCATTAACAACGTCAATTGCAGCAATGAACAGAGAAACAACGTTCCATATGTTCAAATCATTCTTTGGTTCAGATCATAAAGTGGAATAATCGCTGTACAAGCTTTAGAAAAATAGATTTCTAAAATAAATAAGCCTGAAAATGAAGTCAATTGATTTCGTTTTTGGGCTTATTTTATAGCCGAGCTTTGATAGGTGTTTTTCGTAACGCAAAGCTTCAGTGTATGATCCTTTAAAATAGTTATTTGGATATCATTTATTTTAATGATGATACATAGATGCTAAAGTGTAACAAATAACAAAAGATGTTACTGTTAAGTACAACAGATTTTTATCAATTTTTGTTATGTTTTCATCTACTTTAATTAATATGGTTTTTCACATTAGAATGATGTTTTATGTGTAGGGATATCATTTTTAAAATAGCCTTAGATGATTTCACTATATTTAATGTGCTAAAATAAAAATACTATTGCAATTAATTGAGGATGAAAAATATGAATAAACCCATTGGTGTTATAGATTCAGGAGTTGGAGGATTAACTGTAGCTAAAGAAATTATACGCCAGTTACCAAATGAGACTATATATTATTTAGGTGATATAGCACGGTGTCCATATGGACCAAGACCTGGAGATGAAGTTAAAGCTTTCACCACTGAACTAGCTAATAAATTAATGGAATTTGACATTAAAATGCTGGTTATTGCTTGTAATACGGCAACTGCAGTCGCTTTAGAGCATTTACAACACATACTGTCTATTCCAGTTATTGGCGTTATTGAACCAGGTGCACGTACTGCTATTATGACGACCAAAAATCAACATGTGCTTATACTTGGAACAGAGGGAACTATTAAATCTGAAGCTTATCGACATCACATTAAACGCATCAATCCTAATGTTGAGGTAACAGGTGTGGCCTGTCCAGGATTTGTACCTTTGGTCGAACAAATGCGTTATAATGATCCAACAATAACGAGTATTATTATTCATCAGACATTAAAACACTGGCGAAACAGTATAGCGGACACTGTCATATTAGGATGTACGCATTATCCCTTGTTATATCAACCGTTGAATGATTATTTCGGTGGAGACAAAACGGTCATTTCTTCTGGTCTAGAGACAGCTAGGGAAGTAAGTGCTTTGTTAACATTTAGTAATGAGCACGCCAGCTATACAGCCCAGCCACAGCATCGCTTTTTTTCTACAGGTGATACGACGCATATTACTAATATTATTGCTGAGTGGTTGCATATGAAAGTAAAAGTAGAACAGATTAAATTAACAAATTAGGGGGATAAACGATGACCGATATTGTGATAGCTACAAATAACCAAGGAAAGATTAATGATTTTAAAGCGATTTTTCCAAATGATAATGTTATCGGTATTTCAGAATTGTTGAAAGACTTTGATGTTGAAGAAACAGGGACAACCTTTGAAGAAAATGCTATTTTAAAATCAGAAGCAGCAGCTAAAAGATTGAATAAACGAGTGATTGCTGATGATAGTGGCTTGGAAGTTTTTGCACTTAACGGTGAGCCAGGGGTGTACTCTGCACGATATGCCGGTTTAGACAAAAATGATGATGACAACATAGACAAATTATTATCTAAATTAACTGATATCACACAACGTGAAGCTCAGTTCGTGTGTGTGATTAGTATGAGTGAACCAGATCAACCAACACGGACATTTAAAGGGACGGTATCTGGTCGAATTACTGATGAACGTAGAGGAGATAATGGTTTTGGTTATGATCCTGTCTTTTATGTACCTGAAAAAGGACGCACAATGGCTGAACTGAGTGCAACAGAAAAAAGTCAAATTAGTCACAGAGGAGAAGCTATAAAACAACTTCAAGCATACTTAAAGGGTGATGTATAATGTCAAAATGGATTATTGTAAGTGATAATCATACTGAAGCTGGTATTTTATATCAAATTATCGCTTGGCATCAAGATTATGATGTTGCTTTGCATTTGGGAGATTCAGAATTTGAATATCATGATACGGAACTAAGTTTATTCCAACGTGTTAAAGGGAACTGCGATTTTTATCCAGAATTTCCAAATGAAGAACTTATCTCATCTGATGATATTAAAGCGTTCTATACTCATGGCCATCTGTATTCTGTTAATCGTGGACGCCAACAATTGGCAGAAAGAGCAGCTCAGGAAGGCTGTCAATTTGCTTTTTACGGACATACTCATGTGGCTAAATATGAACAGATTGGATCTGTTCATGTGATTAATCCTGGTAGTATCTCACAATCTAGAAGTCAAAAAGAAGAGACTTTTGCAGAACTATTAATTGATGATAATAAAAGGCGTGCAGTCTTGCATTTTCGCAATCGGAATAATGAAATTTTAGACACGATACACATAAAGATATAAAGAAATCCGATAACCTTCGAGCTGTATGTCATTCCAGCTTATAGGTTATCGGGTTTTATGCCAAAAATAACTATAAAAGCAATGCTATTATCACTACTTGCATACTAAAAAAGATATTTGTATGGCTTATCAAATTGTTATTGATAGATGCAACAATATTTTAAAACATTAAGTAGATTGTATAATAGGCAATAATTCGGCTAATGTTCGAATCTCAAAGTCAGGTTTAATTGCTGTTGAATTTGTTTTGTTTCTATAGTTAAACCAGCATGTTGCAATGTTAGCATTATGACCACCTAATATATCTGATGTTAAAGAATCTCCAATAATCATTGCTGTGGATCTCGCAGTAGGTTTAATGTGATTAAAAACATAATCAAAGAATCCAGACATAGGCTTTTGATAACCTGTGTGTTCAGAAATAAAGATACCCTCAAATAAATCATCAAACGGTGTTTGTGCAATACGGCGTTGTTGTGTTATAGCGACACCATTAGTCACAATATAAAGTGAACAATGCTGACGTAATTGAGCTAATGTAGCTAATGTGTCGTTGAAATATTTAACTGGTGCTTTAGCCAATTCATCTCTAAAACACTCATCGGCTTCATGACCATTAACAGTTATATTATGGTGCTTAAAGTATTTAATAAAGCGTTGAGATAACACGTCTTCTTTTGAAAGTTGATTATTTTGAAAAGCTTCCCAGTGTGCTTGGTTAATCTTTTTGAATAAAGTGAAGTCATCATAAGTAGGAGATGACTGGTAATTTTGGGCCATATTGAAAAAGGCTTGTTCTTCAGCATCATCAAAATCTACTAATGTATCGTCAAAGTCTAATAACAACGTTGTATATTTCATATTAAAATACTCCTTAAAAAGTAGAATTAAATGCATTTTAACATGAAGATATGCTGAAAAGGTAATAAGTTGGATAAATGTGAGGAAACTTGATATTAAGTTTAAAATCATTATCTGGGTCAAGCTATTAAAGTAGCGTTAATGGATTAAAATAGCATTAATAGTGAAAAATATAACCTTTTTTTAGATAGTAACTATTGCGCAATAGCGTCGAATTAGATATAATAATTCTTGTGTTAAAAATTTGTCCTGGTAGCTCAGCTGGATAGAGCAATGGCCTTCTAAGCCATCGGTCGGGGGTTCGAATCCCTCCCAGGACGCTATTTGTATTAATCTCGTTTTACCATGTTAGTTTGTAACATTGGTAACACGGGATTTTTTATTTTATATAAAAAGAGAAAATAAAACTTTATGTCACGGAATAGCTAGGTATATTTTAGTGCCACTATAAAATAATAAAGTGTTCAATAGCTGAAATAACTTTATCATCTATTTCGGTTAATTTAAAAAATAAATGATTACGATGTGGAGTGCTAAAACTATATAAATGTTATTATAAATAATCACAATTACATAATTTAATCAGCAATATGTATTTTGTCCTCAAGCTTAATGTGAGTACATTCAAAAAAAGGAGCGTGACAGCATTCGTTACGAATTCGTAGTCCCGCTCCAGCAAGATTGACTAGGGTTGGAAAAACTTGGTGTCCGCGTATTTTCAATCCAGTCAACTACTGCCAATATATCGTTCACAGTCTAAAACATAATGATGTCCTAAACTAATCATTTTAACCTTTAGGTGACCATATTAACACGTCATGGCCTTCTGGATTTTTAGCGTTTACGTCTTCAAATCCTAATTTAGTAAAGAAATCTTTTGATTGATTGCGTCCAATAGCTTTGATTGGAAGACCTTTCTCTTTAGCAAAGTCAATGAGTGCACGTCCATAGCCATGATGTTGATATTCGGGGAGCACTTCTAATTTCCACAGTAGTATGTAATTATCGTAATCTGGGAAATAAAGTTCTTCCACGTCACCTTTACGCAATAGTGCCATGCGCGCTACCAAGTTATCTCCGTGAAAAATGCCATAGAAAGGTGTTTCAGAACTTGCATCAATCATTTGTCCTTGAAATTCATCGACCATATATAAATCCTTATTGCCATACTCTCGAAAAGCTTCAAAAAGTTCATCTGTTTTATAATTAATTTCTAATCGTTTAATTTCTACCATAACATATCCCCCTTAGCATCTTTATTTTACTATACCCTAAAAAAATATGTGTAATTCATTTAGTTTTGAAACACGAAGCACCGAAAATTTTAAAAAGTGTAAGCCGTTAAATTGTCAATGTGTTGTATAATCTTTATACTGTATTCATAATAGCGATACTGAAGGAGAAAATGTATGGACTGTTTAATTACTAAATTACATGATAATGATTCATTCATGACAAAATTAAAAAACAGTGATCCATCGCTAACATCATTTTTCCAGTATGATGCGATGAAGAAAACAAGTTTTGATGTTAAGATGAACAAGCCTAATAATGGTAGAGAACAACAACTTGCACAAATTATTCAAGACTATATGTCGGATTTAACTTTATCAGAGCAACAGCAAAAAAATATTGAAAACTTAGCAGCAGGGGCTAAAGTTGTCATTGGTGGTCAACAAGCTGGTTTGTTTGGAGGACCTTTATATACTTTTCACAAGATATTTTCTTTGATAACGTTATCTAATGAGTTGCGAGAGCGCTATGATTGTAGCGTTGTTCCAGTATTCTGGATAGCTGGGGAAGACCATGATTTTGATGAAGTTAATCATACTTTTGCTTATGATCAACAATTGGCTTCTGTGGAAAAGATTAAATATCATACTTTGACTCCACCGGAAAGTAACGTAAGTCGATATGTCCCGGACAAAGTTCAAATGAAAAATGCGCTGCAAGCATATTTCAAGGAATTAGCTGAAACAACACATACTGCTGAATTGTATCATATGTGTTTACAAATCATAGAACGCTATGACACGTGGTCGAATATGTTTAAAGCACTTGTACATGAAGTGTTCAAAGTGTATGGTGTGTTATTTATAGATGCGCAATATGAGCCACTTAGAAAGTTAGAACGTCCTATTTTAAAGGATATGTTGCGCAAACATAATGATATAAATAAAGCATTTCATCAAAAGCAACGTGAGACTGAAAACAATAAGCTATCAAAGATGATTGTGACTGACACAAACGTCCATTTATTTTTACATCAGGATAATATGAGACAATTACTTACGGAAGAAAATGGTATTTATAAGTTAAGTAAATCAGAAGTTACTTATCGTGAAGATGAATTATTAGACTTGATTGAACAAAATCCAGCGCAATTCTCAAATAATGTTGTTACACGTCCAGTAATGGAAGAATGGCTCTTCAATACTGTAGCGTTTATAGGTGGCCCAAGTGAAATTAAATATTGGGCAGAATTAAGCGAAGTATTTAACACGTTAGATGTGGAAATGCCTATTGTATTACCGCGTATAAAAATAACTTATCTCTATACTAGAATAGAGAAACTTTTACAACAATACCAATTAGATATAGCTGAGGTATTAACTAATGGAATTGAAGAAAAGCGTCAAAAATTTATACGTGAACAAGCATCGCAAACATTTTTAGATCAAGTTTCACAATTAAAAGAGATTCATGAAGAAATGTATCAAAAATTAAAGCGAGAAGTACAACATAACCAAAATAATAGCAACTTAGTTGATAAAAATCATGAAATCCACCATAAACAACTTAATTATTTAGAACAAAGATACTTATTAAATATTGAACGTGAAAATGTGATTAGCATGAAACACTTTAAGGAAATCAGTGAATCACTCCATCCAATGGGAGGACTCCAAGAAAGAATATGGAATCCATTACAAATAATGAATGATTTTGGGATGGATGTGTTCAACCCCTCCACCTATCCACCACTTTCTTACACTTTTGATCATATTGTTGTAAAACCTTGATATATCAAGGTTTATAGCCGTTTCGTCTTTTTGACGAAACGGTTTTTTTATGTCTTTTTTTATAAATTTTAAGATATTTTACAGAATTAGTGGAGGATAGTGGTGAGATGTGGTAAATTATAAATAAGGTGAGGTGAGAAAAAATGTTCATGGGAGAATACGATCATCAATTAGATACAAAAGGACGAATGATTATTCCGTCCAAGTTTCGTTATGACCTCAATGAGCGTTTTATTATCACTCGAGGCCTTGATAAATGTTTATTTGGTTACACGTTAGATGAATGGCAACAAATTGAAGAGAAAATGAAAACCTTACCAATGACTAAAAAGGATGCACGTAAGTTTATGCGTATGTTCTTCTCTGGTGCGATTGAAGTAGAACTAGATAAACAAGGACGTATTAACATACCTCAAAATTTGAGAAAATACGCCAACTTAACAAAAGAATGTACAGTAATAGGGGTGTCAAATCGAATCGAGATTTGGGACCGTGAAACATGGAATGATTTCTATGAAGAATCAGAAGATAGTTTCGAGGATATTGCTGAAGATTTAATAGATTTTGATTTTTAAATGGGGGAATAAACGTGTTTCATCATGTCAGCGTTATGCTTAACGAAACCATAGATTACTTAAATATAAAGCCTGATGGTGTATACGTAGATTGTACGCTAGGCGGCGCAGGACATGCCCTTTATTTATTAAATCAGCTCAATGATGAAGGTCATTTGATTGCTATTGATCAAGATACAACAGCAATAGATAACGCAAAGGAAGTGCTTAAAGCGCATCTACATAAAGTGACCTTTGTTCATAATAACTTTCGAGAACTCACACACATTTTAAAAGAACTAAATATTGAAAAAGTAGATGGCATTTACTATGACTTGGGTGTTTCAAGTCCACAGTTAGATGTCCCGGAAAGAGGATTTAGTTATCACCATGATGCGAAATTAGATATGCGTATGGATCGAACACAAACGCTTAGTGCTTATGAAGTGGTAAATGAATGGTCATATGAAGCATTAGTAAAAATATTCTATCGCTATGGTGAAGAAAAATTTTCAAAACAAATTGCACGGCGCATTGAAGCACATCGCGAATTACAGCCTATAGAAACGACATTACAACTGGTTGATGTGATTAAAGAAGGGATACCTGCCAAAGCGAGACGAAAAGGTGGTCACCCAGCTAAAAGGGTGTTCCAAGCCATTCGAATTGCCGTCAACGATGAATTGTCAGCATTTGAAGATTCAATTGAACAGGCAATTGAACTTGTAAAGGTTAATGGACGCATTTCAGTAATTACTTTCCATTCATTAGAAGATCGATTATGCAAACAGATTTTCCAAGAATATGAGAAGGGTCCAGAGGTACCTAGAGGTTTACCAATTATTCCAGAAGAATACACACCAAAGTTAAAAAGAGTTAATCGGAAACCTATCACTGCTACTGAAGAAGATTTAAATCAAAACAATCGGGCACGTAGCGCCAAATTACGTGTTGCAGAAATATTGAAATAAGGAGTAATGGACGATGGCTGTAGAAAAAATTTACCAACCATATCAGGATGTTTCTCAAACAAGCATTCCTAAACAACAACCACAAGCAGAACCAAGAAGACAAACTGTAAAAAGAAAAGTAGTTGTACAACTTACTAGATTTGAAAAGGTCTTATACATATCATTGATTACTGTCATTGCCTTGATTAGTATTTATGTGCTATCTTTAAAAATGGATGCGTATGATACGCGAGGAAAGATTGCAGATTTAGATCAAAAGATTGAAAAGCAAACAAGTGAGAACAGCGCACTTAAATCTGAAATTAAAAAGAATTCTTCTTATGAACGCATTTACGATAAGGCAAAAGCACAAGGTATGAGCCTTAAGAATGATAATGTAAAGGTAGTGCGTAATGATGGCGAAGCGAAAAATTAAAATTAAAAAAAATAAATTAGGAGCAGTCCTCCTTGTTAGTTTATTCGGACTGCTCTTTTTTATATTGGTTTTAAGATACTCATATATCATGGTGACCGGACATTCTTCTGGACAAGACTTACTAACACGAGCAAATGAAACGTATCTTGTTAAAAATCAAGAACAACCCGAACGCGGTAAAATTTATGATCGTAACGGGAAAGTGTTAGCTGAAGATGTTGAGCGTTTCAAATTAACTGCAGTGATTGATAAGAAGGCCAGTGAAAATAGTAAAAAGCCTCGACATGTCGTAGATAAAAAGAAAACTGCTAAAAAATTAGCAGAAGTCATCGATATGAAGGCAGATGATATTGAGAAAAAATTAAATCAGAAAAAGGCGTTTCAAGTTGAGTTTGGTCAAAAGGGAACAAATTTAACGTATCAACAAAAAGAAAAAATTGAAAAAATGAACTTACCAGGCATTACACTATATCCAGAAACAGAGCGGTTCTATCCAAATGGAAATTTTGCCTCTCATTTAATTGGACGTGCACAGAAGAATCCAGATACGGGTGAACTGAATGGTGCACTGGGTGTTGAAAAGATATTTAATAGTTATTTAAATGGTAAAAAAGGTGCACTATCATATATACAAGATATATGGGGGTACATTGCACCAAACACGAAACATGAAAGCTCACCTAAACGTGGAGATGATGTACATTTAACGATTGATTCCAATATACAAGTATTTGTGGAAGAAGCCTTGGATGGTATGGTTGAACGCTATCAACCTAAAGATTTGTTTGCCGTTGTAATGGATGCTAAAACAGGTGAGATTTTAGCTTTTAGTCAACGACCTACATTTAATCCTGAAACGGGGAAAGATTTTGGAAAAAAATGGGCAAATGATTTATATCAAAACACTTATGAACCAGGATCTACATTTAAGACTTATGGGTTAGCAGCTGCCATTCAAGAAGGTAAATTTAAACCAAATGAAAAGTATAAATCAGGTCACATGGATATTATGGGATCAAGAATATCTGACTGGAATAGAGTTGGTTGGGGTAGAATACCTATGACACAAGGATTTACTTATTCTTCAAATACACTTATGATGCAATTGCAAGATTTAGTTGGTGCAGATAAGATGAAATCTTGGTATGAACGCTTTGGTTTTGGTAAAACGACTGGCGGCATGTTTGATGGTGAAGCAAGTGGTAATATTGCATGGTCTAATGAATTACAACAAAAAACATCAGCATTTGGACAATCAACGACTGTAACTCCTGTACAAATGATTCAAGCGCAATCAGCCTTTTTTAATAAGGGAAATATGTTGAAACCATGGTTTGTGAATAAAGTAGACAATCCTATTTCTAAAAAAACCTTCTATAAAGGCGAAAAATCTTATGCAGGTAAGCCAATAACTGAAGAGACAGCCAATAAAGTAGAAACTGAACTTGATAAAGTTGTTAACAGCGAAAAAAGTCATGCACAGAATTATCGTGTAGAAGGCTATGATATCGAAGGTAAAACGGGAACGGCGCAAGTAGCGGATGAAAAAAGCGGTGGTTATGTTAAAGGGCCTAACCCATACTTTGTAAGCTTTATTGGAGATGCACCTAAGAAAAATCCACGTATCATTGTTTATGCGGGCATGAAACTTGCACAAAAGAATGACCAAGAAGCATATGAATTAGGTGTTAGTAAAGCTTTTAAACCAATTATGGAAAACACACTTAAATATTTAAATGTCGGCAGCTCAAAAGACAAAACAAACAAAGCAAAATATAGTAAAGTTCCAAATGTTGAGGGTGATGCCACTCAAGATGCGAAATCCAAACTACAAGATAAATCGTTAAATCCAATCGTTATTGGCAGTGGTCAAAAAGTAAAAACGCAATCTGTCAAATCTGGAAGTGAATTATTGCCACATAGTAAAGTACTTCTTCTTACTGATGGAGATGTTACAATGCCAGATATGAAAGGTTGGACGAAAGATGACGTATTGGCATTCCAAAGTTTAACGAATATTAAAGTCATCACAAAAGGAACCGGCTTTGTTACTGACCAGTCTATTTCAAATGGTACGAAGCTGAAAAAAAGCGATAAAATTGAGCTTACACTTTCAGCAAAAGATGCTGATGGCAGTCAATCAGAAGAGCAAGCTACTTCATCGGATAAGAATGATTCAACCGATAACCAAAAGCAAGATAAAAAAGATACATCTAAGTCAAAAGAGTCAAAAGAGGATTCAAAAGATCAACAAGACAATGCAGCTAAAGACAGTGAAGATTAGCTTGCTTCAATTAATGATGTGAGTTAACTAAAAATTTAATTTGTAAATTAAGATATAAACACGTATCACACAGTTTTGCGCTTTATGTTTAACGGCGCAGCTAGATATGGAGGAGCTAGAAGCCCCTATGCCTGTTCTATAAGTAAATTGTAGAACAATTTTCAGAATAACAATGTTTGTCAGCTTCTTCTCCTCGTGATTATCTGGCTAGATCATTGAGTAATGATGAAATATTACTTATCACATGGCAACATAAAATACATCTAAATAATGATGTGAAGTGTTAGTCATATTGTTAAAATAATAAAGTGAAAATGATGTGTATAAAATTTTGTATCTTAGTTAAAAAGGAGAAAATTATGCTTTTTTTATTTGCGATTATTGCGCTACTTATCACATTCGTATTAGTACCTGTACTTATTCCAACTTTAAAGAGAATGAAATTTGGACAAAGTATACGAGAAGAGGGTCCAGAGAGTCATATGAAAAAGACAGGAACGCCAACAATGGGTGGATTGACATTTTTAATTAGCATTATAATAACTTCGCTCATTGCTATATTCTTCGTCGACAAATCCAATCCAATCATTTTGTTATTATTTGTAACAATTGGTTTCGGTTTGATTGGTTTTATTGATGATTACATCATTGTGGTAAAGAAAAACAATCAAGGTTTAACAAGCAAACAGAAATTTTTGGCTCAAATAGGTATTGCAGTTATATTTTTTGTATTAAGTTATGTATTCCATTTAATTCATTTTTCAACTGCGATTCACATACCTTTTACAGAAGTGGACATTCCTTTATCCATTTTCTACGTGATTTTCATTGTCTTCTGGCAAGTTGGTTTTTCCAATGCAGTTAACTTAACAGATGGCTTAGATGGTTTAGCAACTGGATTGTCTATTATTGGATTCACAATGTACGCGATTATGAGCTTTATCTTAGATTCCCCAGCCATAGGGACATTTTGTGTTATCATGATTTTTGCATTACTAGGTTTCTTACCATTTAATCTTAATCCCGCAAAAGTTTTCATGGGGGATACGGGTAGCTTAGCGCTTGGTGGTATATTTGCTACCTTGTCGATTATGTTAAATGCAGAATTATCATTACTGTTTGTTGGATTTGTATTTGTGGCTGAAACATTATCAGTTATTTTACAAGTAGCTTCTTATAAATTAACTAGAAAGCGTATTTTCAAGATGAGTCCGATTCATCATCATTTTGAATTGTGTGGTTGGAACGAATGGAAAGTCGTTACTGTTTTTTGGACTGTTGGTTTGGTTACAGGACTTATAGGCTTATGGATTGGAGTGCATTAACATGCAGAATTATACAGGTTTAGAAGATAAAGATGTTCTTGTTCTTGGTTTAGCTAAAAGTGGATATGAGGCAGCAAAATTGTTGACTAAACTTGGAGCTATTGTCACTGTTAATGATGGCAAAGATTTATCTCAAGATCCACATGCAAAAGACTTGGAAACAATGGGTGTTACAGTTGTTGGCGGTGGACATCCACTGTCATTATTAGATAAAAGCCCGATGATAGTTAAAAATCCAGGAATTCCATATCATTTACCTATTTTAATCGAAGCGCAAAAACGTGGTTTGAAAATCGTAACTGAAGTTGAATTAAGCTATCTAGTTTCTGAAGCGCCCATTATCGCGGTGACTGGTACAAATGGTAAAACAACGACAACTTCACTTATAGGTGATATGTTTAGTAAGAGCAGGTTGACTGGACGCTTATCTGGTAACATTGGTTATGTTGCATCAAAAGTCGCTCAAGATACACACCCAGATGAATATTTAATTACAGAATTGTCTTCATTCCAATTGCTAGGCATAGATAAGTATCGTCCACACATCGCTATTATTACAAATATTTATTCGGCGCATTTAGACTATCACGGTACACTTGAAAATTATCAAAATGCTAAAAAGCAAATATATAAAAATCAAACAGCAGATGATTATCTTATTTGTAATTATCACCAACGCCATTTGATTGAATCAGAACAATTAAAAGCTAAGACACTTTATTTTTCTACACAACAAGAAGTAGATGGCATTTATATTAAAGATAACTTTATTATTTATAAAGGCGTGCGAATTATAAATATTGATGATTTAGTGTTACCTGGTGAACATAATTTGGAAAATATTTTGGCGGCAGTCTTAGCATCATTATTGGCAGGTGTACCTGTTAAAGCTATCATTGATAGTTTGACTACATTCTCAGGTATTGAACATAGACTGCAGTATATTGGTACAAATCGAACTAATAAATATTACAATGACTCAAAGGCTACTAATACACTAGCAACACAATTCGCGCTTAATTCATTTAACCAACCTATCATTTGGTTATGTGGTGGGTTAGATAGAGGTAACGATTTTGATGAACTAATTCCTTATATGAAACATGTCAGAGTAATGGTTGTGTTTGGCGAAACACAAGAGAAATTTGTTAAATTAGGAACGAGTCAAGGTAAATATGTAATTAAAGCCACAGATGTTACAGATGCAGTCGATAAAGTACAAGATGTGATAGAACCAAATGATGTCGTATTACTCTCTCCGGCTTGTGCAAGTTGGGATCAATATCAAACCTTTGAAGAACGAGGGGATAAATTTATTGAAAGTTTTAAAGCACACTTACCATCATATTAAAGGGTGTGAATAAACATGGATGAACAAAAATCAGATAGTAAAATAAGACATATCAATGCCAACGATTTTGAACGACAGCGCCGTAAATCTAGTACAAAGCGCAGACGAAACCGCTTATTTAGCGATAAAGACAACTTCGATACTTCAACGGAGCAAGAAGATAACACACAATCAAACATAGACAATCATGATTCTTCAAATCACATCAACACGGCTACACAACATGAAAATAATGAGGAAATCCAAAACACAGAAGATGAAATAAACAACAGTGCTTTAGAAAACAATCTGCATGAGCAACAAAATGAACCATCTGAAGAAGACTTATCCAGTACAGCACAAGATGATACAGCAATCCAACATAATACTGATGACGGCGATGTGACAGAAGATAATGAAGATATTGAGAAACCGCCGCCACTTACACCTGAAGAACTAAGAGAACAAAAAAGACGACAGCGTAGAAAACGTCAAAAGACAATCCAATACATTGTTATAACAGCGCTGATCCTTATCATCATACTTTTTCTGTTGTATATGTTTACGCCAATTAGTCGCATAGCAAATGTAACAATTAAAGGTAATCATAATGTATCAACATCAGAAATAAATAAGCAATTAAATGCGAATAGTGGCGAAAGAATGTATACATTTAGTAATAGTAAGGCTAAGGCCAAATTAAAAGACAATCCTTTGATAAAAAATGTTGATATACAGAAACATTTGCCGAATACATTATCTGTTACAATAGAAGAAAATCAAGTTGTAGGTATGATTAAAGATAAGGATGATTATATTCCAATATTAGAAGGGAATACGGAATTAAAAAACTATAAAGGGCAATTAACAGACCGAGGACCTATCATTGAAGGTTTTAAAGGTGATAAAAAACAAGAAATTGTTCACGCCTTAGCGGAAATGTCTCCTAAAATTAGAAGTATGATTGCTGAAGTAACATACGAACCACAAAAGAATAAGCAAAATCGAATTAAATTGTATACGAAAGATGATATGCAAGTGATCGGCAATATTAAAACGATAGCAGATAAAATGAAGTACTACCCACAAATGTCTCAATCGTTGTCACGTGATCAATCAGGTAACTTAACAACAGATGGATACATTGATTTATCAGTAGGAGCATCGTTCATACCTTACAAAAATCAAGAAGCACAACAATCACAAACTGAACAAGATGTGACAAAAAACTCTCAGCAAGAAAATGAGGCAAAAAGTGAATTACAAAGTGTACTTAACAAAATAAACGAACAATCTAAAAAAAATAATTAAAAAATTCCGATATATTATGTCTTTATAGTTCACAAGTGTAACGACGTATTGTAAACTAAACATAGTGCATTTTAATAGTAATTTGTCAGGAGGTGCCTATCTATGGAGGAACATTACTACGTTAGTGTAGATATTGGTTCATCAAGCGTAAAAATAATAGTAGGCGAAAAATTTCACAATGGTATAAATGTGATAGGTACAGGACAAACCTACACAAATGGTATTAAAAACGGTCTGATTGACGATTTTGACATTGCGAAACAAGCGATTAAAGATACGCTCAAAAAGGCTTCTATTGCTTCTGGTGTAGATATTAAAGAAGTGTTTTTAAAATTGCCAATCGTTTCAACAGAAGTGTTCGATGAAACTAATGAAATTGAATTTTATGAAGATACTGAGATTAATGGCACACACATTGAAAGTGTTTTAGATGGTATTCGGGATAAAAATGATGTCCCTGGTACGGAAATTATTAACGTATTTCCTAGTAAATTTATCTTAGACGGGAATAACGAAGTTTCAGATCCTAAAGAAATTATTGCAAGACATTCTCTTAAAGTTGAAGCAGGCGTGATTGCAATTGAAAAATCAATTTTAATCAACATGATCAAATGTGTTGAAGCATGTGGCGTAGATGTATTAGATGTTTATTCTGATGCTTATAATTACGGCTTCATTTTATCCGCAATGGAAAAGGAACTAGGCACATGTGTTATTGATATTGGTGAAGATTTGACACAGGTAGCTTTCTATGAACGTGGTGAATTACTTGATGCTGCTTCAATTAAACTTGCTGGTAGAGATATAACCAGTGATATTGCAGAAGCATTCAATACTTCATATGAAACGGCTGAAAAGATTAAGCAACAATATGGGCATGCTTATGCAGAAAGCGCTTCAGATCAAGATGTATTTACTGTAGATCAAGTTGATAGTGAAGAAACGGTAGAATATTCTCAAAAAGATTTAAGTCACATTATTCAAGCAACAATGGAAGACATTTTCAATTGCGTATTTGATATTCTAATTAATTTAGAATTGACACGAGTGAATGGCGGATTTGTTGTTACAGGTGGATCATCTAATTTATTAGGTGTGAAAGATTTACTAACTATATTAGTAACTGAAAAAATCAGAATACATACACCATCACAAATGGGTATAAGAAAACCTGAATTTACATCTGCAATTTCTACAATTTCTAGCAGTATCACTTTTGATGAATTATTAGATTATGTTACAATAAATTATCAAGATAATGAGGAATTTGAAGAAGAAGTCATCGCTTCTGAAGAAAAAGAAAATACTTCTAGATCAATTGGTTTTAACTGGTTCAAAGGTAAATCAAATAAAAATGATTCTACACAAAATAAAGATGAGCCAGAATACCATGAAAATTACGATGACCATACAACAGATCAAAATTCTGAAGAAGAACATCATGATGGGCACGATAAATCTGATAAAGAAGAAAGTAAATTTAAAAAACTTATGAAATCTCTATTTGAATGATTGGCCATAAAAACTAGGAGGAAAATTAAATGTTAGAATTTGAACAAGGATTTAATCATTTAGCGACACTAAAAGTCATCGGTGTAGGTGGCGGCGGAAATAACGCGGTAAATCGTATGATTGACCATGGTATGAACAATGTGGAATTCATTGCTATTAATACAGATGGACAAGCTTTAAACTTATCAAAAGCTGAAGCTAAAATTCAAATTGGTGAAAAATTAACACGTGGTTTAGGTGCTGGCGCAAACCCTGAAATTGGGAAAAAAGCAGCTGAAGAATCTCGTGAACAAATTGAAGATGCCATTCAAGGTGCAGACATGGTATTTGTTACTGCTGGTATGGGTGGCGGAACTGGTACAGGTGCTGCGCCAGTTGTAGCGAAAATAGCTAAAGAAATGGGTGCATTAACAGTTGGTGTTGTTACTCGTCCATTCGGCTTTGAAGGACGTAAGCGTTCAACTCAAGCAGCAGCTGGTGTTGAAGCAATGAAAGCAGCTGTTGATACATTAATCGTTATTCCAAACGATCGCTTATTAGATATCGTAGATAAATCTACACCTATGATGGAAGCATTTAAAGAAGCAGACAATGTATTACGTCAAGGTGTACAAGGTATTTCTGACTTAATCGCTGTATCTGGTGAAGTTAACTTAGACTTTGCTGATGTTAAAACAATCATGTCTAACCAAGGCTCTGCATTAATGGGAATTGGTGTGTCATCAGGTGAAAATAGAGCTGTTGAAGCTGCTAAAAAAGCAATTTCATCACCATTACTTGAAACATCTATTGTTGGTGCTCAAGGTGTGTTAATGAATATTACTGGTGGCGAATCATTATCATTATTCGAAGCACAAGAAGCTGCAGATATTGTTCAAGATGCTGCTGACGAAGATGTTAATATGATTTTCGGTACAGTTATTAATCCAGAATTACAAGATGAAATTGTTGTCACAGTTATTGCAACAGGTTTCGAAGATAAACCGTCAACACAAGGACGTAAAGCAAACACTGGCTTTGGTTCAAGCGCGCCATCTTCAAGTGCACCTGGAACAGCAAATACAACTAAAGAAGAGCCTTCTTTCAAGGCGAATCATTCTTCACGTAACACTGAAGCTTCAGCAGAGCGTACGCAAACGACTAAGGATGATGACATTCCTAGCTTTATTAGAAATAGAGAAGAAAGACGTTCTAGAAGAACAAGACGTTAATCTAAAGAAAAATACAAAATTCATAAAAAGTCATCGGGTCATAGCGGTCTGATGACTTTTTATTTTAATCTTAAAATCACTGTAATTTTAGTATATAATTGTAATGTATACGTTGCTTATAACTGCGAAGAAGACGGTTAAATTGAGGTGCTTGATATGAAAGATAGATTTAAAAAAGAACCACATCTATTGCGATATGAAGATGACAAACTTGAACATGTAACGTTAGGTTTTACTACAAGAGAAGGCGGTAGCAGCTCTTATCCAGAACGAGCATTTAATATGGCTCGTTATATTGATGATGCGCCAGAACATGTGACTAAGCACCAGCAGCTATTAGCAGCAGCTATTGATTTCCCTAGAGCGCATTGGGTATTTCCAATACAAACACACGAGAACAAAGTGGCTGAGGTTACCGTACGAGACCAAGGTACAAATATCGATGCGCTTAGTCACAAGCTATATGGTATTGATGGCCTATATACTTATGACTCAAATGTACTGCTGACGATGTGTTATGCGGATTGTGTACCGATATACTTTTATAGTGAATCTCATGACTTTGTAGGTTTAGCGCATGCTGGTTGGAGAGGAACATATGGTCAAATCGTTATTGAAATGATAAATCAAATTAAATTTCCGTTATCTGACTTGCAAGTTGTCATAGGACCTGCAACGTCTAATTCTTATGAAATCAATGATGAAATTAAAGAAAAGTTTGAAACGCTGCCGATTGATAGTCAATGTTATATTGAGACACGAGGAACGAATCGTCATGGCATTGACTTGAAAAAAGCCAATGCATTACTATTACAATCTATGGGAGTACCTCAAAATAATATTTATATTACACAATATGCAACGTCTGAAGATTTAAATCTCTTTTTCTCATATCGACTTGAAGAAGGGCATACAGGTAGAATGTTAGCTTTTATCGGACGCAAGTAAGGAAGGCGATGAATAGATATGGATGTGAAATCCAATTTAGCACATATTCAACAAGAAATTGAAAGTCATAAGAAAAAAAGCACAATAGATAGCCATATCAATGTGATAGCAGTTACAAAATATGTTACAATAGAGCGAGCTAAAGAAGCATACGATGCAGGTTTGAGACATTTTGGTGAAAATCGCTTAGAAGGATTTTTAGAAAAGAAAGCTGCATTACCAGAAGATGCTGTTATGCATTTTATTGGTTCATTGCAATCTAGGAAAGTTAAAGATGTCATCAATGAAGTTGATTATTTCCATGCGCTAGATCGAATGAGTTTGGCTAAAGAAATCAACAAACGTGCGAACCATACTATTTCTTGTTTTTTACAAGTTAATGTTTCAGGTGAAGCGTCTAAACATGGAATCCATTTAAATGAAGTGGACAAGTTTATAGATGATATTAAAGCTTATGAGAATATTAAAATTGTAGGCTTGATGACAATGGCACCATTTACAGATGATACACAATATATTCAAGAATTATTTAAGAAATTAAGATTAAAACGGGATGACATACAACAACGACAATTAACTTATGCACCGTGTACGGAATTATCTATGGGAATGAGTAATGATTACCCTGTAGCAGTTGAAGAAGGCGCAACATATATAAGAATTGGAACTAAATTGGTAGGAGAATAGGAGTGAGCCATCAGTGGCAATTAAAGATTTATTTAATAATTTCTTCGAGTTTACTGACGAAGAAGAAGTTGTCGAAGAACCAGAACAATATCGTGAAAAAGAATCACAAAAACCATCACAATCACGTACACCACAAGCAACACAGTCAAATTCGAATTTCTCAGCTAATCAAAGCGAACTAAGATCAGTACCTAATAGAAGATCTTCAAGAAATCAAAATAATGAAGAAAGGAATTATCGAATGAACACACTATCAAAATCAGGCTCTAAAAACGTCGTTACTATGGATCAATCATCAGACTATTCGTCACAAGAAAGTTCTAAAATGTGTTTATTTGAACCACGTGTCTTTTCTGATACACAAGATATTGCAGACGAATTAAAAAATCGACGCGCAACATTAGTTAATTTACAAAGAATCGATAAAGTATCAGCTAAACGTATTATAGACTTTTTAAGTGGAACAGTTTATGCTATTGGCGGCGATATCCAACGCGTGGGCACAGATATCTTCTTATGCACACCGGACAATGTTGAAGTGGCTGGTAGTATTACAGACCATATTGAAAATATGGAACAACCGTACGAATAAGGAGATTAAATATGAGCATTAGCTTGTTAGCAACGATATTTAACTTCATATCATTTTTAGTTACTGTTTATTATTTTGGTATGATTATTTATTTCTTTACTTCATGGGTCCCTAATATACGTGAGTCAGTCGTAGGCCGCTTTTTGAGTAGTATTTATGAACCGTATTTAGAACCTTTCAGAAAAATCATTCCACCTCTTGGTATGATAGATATTTCATCTTTAGTAGCACTCTTTGTACTTATTTTATTCCAATGGGGACTAGATAGTATATTTAGAGCAATTCTTATTTATGTAGCTACGCATTAGTTGCGGTTAAACGAGGGAAGTACAATCTACTTAACCTCGTTTTATTACGTTATCGAACTTTATTGGTACGTTTAGGAGGACTTATCATCGATATTTATCAGCATTTTCGACCTGAAGAACATGAGCTTATAGATCGATTAATTGACAAATGCGATCAGGCAGCACAACAATATGCCCCGGTATTAACAAATTTTCTAGATCCAAGAGGACAATATATACTATCAGTGATAGTGGGAAGTTATGAAGATATACAAGTCGCATTTAATGGTGGGCTTTATGCAGAAAGACAGCGAGCTATCATTGCCCCGTCATATTATGAACCGCGGGTTGAAGACTTTGAGTTATGTTGTTTAGAGATTGACTATCCGGAAAAATTTGTTACGTTGCAACATCAACATGTGCTGGGAACATTAATGTCTTTAGGTATTGAACGAGAGCAAGTAGGAGATATACATGTTGCGCAACGTATTCAATTTGTTTTGACAAGACAGTTAGAATCATATATCATGATGGAATTAACTCGAATTAAAGGCGCAACAGTAAAACTTAATTCTATTCCATTACAAGATATGATACAATCAGAAGAGAATTGGAAAATTCAACATACTACAGTCAGCGCAATGCGCTTAGACGTTGTATTAAAAGATATGATTCATAAATCAAGGTCAATTGCGAAACAATTGATTGAGAAAAAACGCGTCAAGGTGAATCATACAATTGTTGAAGCATCGGATTTTCAGCTGGAGCCTAATGACTTATTATCTATTCAAGGCTATGGGCGTGCACAATTGTTGGAAATCGGTGGTAGAACTAAAAAGGATAAATACTACATTACGTATCAAACATTATTTAAATAGTGTAAATCGAAGGAGGATATAGCATGCCTTTTACACCTAATGAAATTATAAATAAAGAATTCACTCGTGTAAAAAATGGTCTTGAACCTGAAGAAGTGAGTGATTATTTAAAACAATTAAGCAATGAAATTGAAAGACTTAAAGAAGATAAAAAACAACTTGAAAAAGTGATAGAAGAGCGCGATACTAATATTAAGTCTTATCAAAGTGTTCATCAATCTGTAAGTGATGCACTTGTTCAAGCGCAACAAGCAGGTGAACAAACGAAAGCAGCAGCTGAAAAGCAAGCTGAAGCAACGTTGGCACAAGCACAAGCGAAAGCAGATCAAATTGTTAACGATGCTATCGAAAAGGCACGTCGCTTATCATTCCAAACTGAAGATATGAAACGTCAATCTAAAGTGTTTAGATCACGCTTCCGCATGTTAGTTGAGGCGCAGCTTGATTTATTAAAAAATGATGATTGGGACTACTTATTAAACTATGATTTAGATGCTGAACAAATTACACGAGAGAACGTGCAACATTTAAATGATCAAGATTTAACAGCAGAAGAACGACAACTTAAAGCTGAACAGCAGCAACCAGATCATACATCTCAATCAGCAGAAGATGAAACAACGCAAGATAACACTGATCAGTCATCACCTAAATAATGAATAATATTTAAGTCAGACACGTAAGAAGGATATCACGTTTTAAAGCGAGTCAGGAGTTGGTGGAAGCCTGACAAACGATGACTTCTTATATCACTGATTTAATAAAAAAAGAATTATGACAAGAGAGAGCTCTAAGTTGAGTTAAGCAGGGTGGTACCGCGGCATTTTCCGTCCCTATTAATTGAACTTAGAGTTCTTTTTTAATTATAAGGAGTGAGTAATAGTATGAATTATAAAGAAACATTATTAATGCCTAAAACAGATTTTCCAATGCGAGGAGGTTTACCGAAAAAAGAGCCTCAAATACAAGAAAAATGGGACGCTGACAATCAATATCAAAAAGCTTTAGCTAAAAATAAAGGTAATCAAACATATATACTTCATGATGGTCCGCCATATGCAAATGGTAATCTTCATATGGGACATGCTTTAAATAAAATTATTAAAGATTTTATTGTCCGATATAAAACAATGCAAGGGTATTATGCACCTTTCGTGCCAGGATGGGACACGCATGGCTTACCTATAGAACAAGCATTGACTAAAAAAGGTGTAGACCGCAAAAAAATGTCAATTGCCGAATTCAGAGAAAAATGTAAAGAATTTGCGCTTGAGCAAGTAGAATTACAAAAGAAAGATTTTAAAAGTTTAGGGGTTCGTGGGGATTTCAATAATCCTTATATCACTTTAAAACCAGAATACGAAGCAGCTCAAATTCGCCTATTCGGTGAAATGGCTGACAAAGGCCTAATCTATAAAGGTAAAAAGCCAGTCTACTGGTCACCATCAAGTGAATCATCACTTGCTGAAGCAGAAATTGAATATCATGATAAACGCTCAGCATCTATTTATGTTGCATTTGATGTCAAAGATTCAAAAGGCGTTGTTGATGAAGATGCACAATTCATTATTTGGACAACTACACCTTGGACAATTCCATCAAACGTTGCTATTACAGTTCATCCAGAACTTAAATATGGTCAGTATAATGTGAATGGCAAAAAATATATTATTGCCGAAGCATTAGCTGACGAAGTTGCTGAAGCATTAGACTGGGATAAAAATCACATCAAATTAGAGAAAGAGTTTATGGGTAAAGAACTAGAATATGTCGAAGCACAACATCCGTTCTTAGACCGTGTCTCATTAGTTATCAATGGTAACCATGTTACAACAGATGCAGGTACAGGTTGTGTTCATACCGCTCCTGGACACGGTGAAGATGACTATATCGTAGGACAAAAATACGGCTTGCCAGTTATTAGTCCGCTAAACGATAAAGGTGTCTTCACAGAAGAAGGCGGTCAATTTGAAGGTATGTTTTATGACAAAGCTAATAAAGCAGTTACTGATTTATTAACTGAAAAAGATGCATTATTAAAATTAAGCTTTATTACACATAGTTATCCACATGACTGGCGTACAAAAAAACCAGTTATTTTCCGAGCAACACCTCAGTGGTTCGCATCAATCAATAAAGTAAGACAAGATATTTTAGATGCTATAGAAGAAACTGAATTTAAAGTTAACTGGGGTAAAACGCGTATTTATAATATGATTCGTGACCGTGGTGAATGGGTCATCTCACGTCAACGTGTTTGGGGTGTACCTTTACCAGTATTTTATGCGGAAAATGGCGATATTATTATGACTAAAGAAACAGTTAATCATGTTGCTGATTTATTTGAACAATATGGCTCAAATGTTTGGTTTGAACGTGAAGCTAAGGAACTCTTACCTGAAGGATTTACGCATCCTGGTAGTCCTAACGGTGAATTCACGAAAGAAACGGATATCATGGATGTCTGGTTTGATTCAGGTTCATCTCATAGAGGTGTATTAGAAAACCGTCCAGAACTCAGTTTCCCTGCGGACTTATACTTTGAAGGTAGTGACCAATATCGTGGTTGGTTTAACTCTTCAATCACTACAGCAGTAGCTACGAGAGGTCAAGCGCCATATAAATTCTTATTATCTCATGGTTTCGTTATGGACGGAGAAGGTAAGAAAATGAGTAAATCACTTGGTAACATTATTGTTCCAGACCAAGTTGTAAAACAAAAAGGTGCTGACATTGCACGTTTATGGGTGAGTAGTACGGACTATTTAGCTGATGTACGTATCTCCGATGAAATCTTGAAACAAACATCTGATGTTTATCGTAAAATTAGAAATACATTAAGATTTATGTTAGGTAACGTGAATGATTTTAATCCAGATACAGATGCAGTATTAGAATCAGATTTACTTGAAGTTGATCGCTACCTCTTAAATCGTTTAAGAGAATTTACAGCAAGTACTATCCATCACTATGATAACTTCGATTATTTAAATATTTATCAAGAAGTTCAAAACTTCATCAATGTTGAACTAAGTAACTTTTACTTAGATTATGGTAAAGATATTCTTTATATCGAAGAGAAAAATTCACATAAACGTCGTAGTATGCAAACGGTGTTATATCAAATTTTAGTGGATATGACTAAATTATTAGCACCAATCTTAGTGCATACTGCTGAAGAAGTTTGGTCACATACGCCACATGTTAAAGAAGAAAGTGTACATTTAGCTGATATGCCTGAAGTCGTTGATGTCGATCGTGCGCTTCTTGATAAATGGAATCAATTTATGTATTTACGTGATGACGTTAATCGTGCATTAGAAGCGGCACGTAATGATAAAGTCATTGGAAAATCATTAGAAGCGAAAGTCATTATTGGAAACAATGATAACTACAATGCTACTGACTTCTTAGCACAATTTGCTGATTTGCATCAATTGTTTATTGTGTCTCAAGTTGAAGTTGTTGATTCAGTTGATAATGGTATAACATATCAGCATGGAGATATTCGTATTGAACATGCACAAGGCGATAAATGTGAAAGATGTTGGAATTATAGTGAACATTTAGGTTCTGTAGGTGAATTAGATCATCTTTGTCCACGTTGTCAAGAAGTTGTAAAAACGTTAGTTTAAAGATGATAGAAGTATAACGCTGTGATAATTGAAAATATTTAGATTTAAAAGTAAAAACTTTGGCATAGACGGATTGTTTTTACAATAACTAAATAGTAATAAATTATAAAATAACGCTGATATAACAGTAAATAACTTATATAAAAAGCAGTAGTGATTAATTAAGTCTACACAGATTTTAATTTTCACTGCTGCTTTTTTTCTTTCAATGTCATCGTGTTAAATTTGAAATTTAAGTTTATGCTTGATATCCCATTGTAGGTTTCATAATATAATGTAGGAAACAGCCAAAATAATTTTAAATATGTACACTTAAACTGTAAAGGTAAAATATACTGTATATATTTTAGATTCAATAAAAATGGAGCGTGACCTATGTTTCACTCAGCAGAAGCTCGTTTTGTTAATGGCATAACATTAAATGTAAAAAATTTAGCAGCTTTACGGCCTTTTTATGAGGATGTTATTGGATTTCAAGTAGTAACTGCTTCTATTAATTGTGTGCAGTATGATGTAGGCTTATCTCATCATATCCTTACCTTACAAGAGATATCATCTGGACGTGAACCTCAACTAACTGAGGCAGGGTTATTTTACATAGGGATATTATTGCCGCATAATAGCGATTTAGCAAATCTTATGGTTCAATTTAGTGATTTTGATATTCCGATGAATGGCGGGGAGCAAAGTACATCAACATCACTCTTTGTCGAAGATCCAGAAGGCAACATGTTAAAATTTTATGTTGATTATCCTCTTGAAGATTGGCTATATCGCACGCATCTGCATTCAATGCATATTAAAGCTATGAATATTCCTAAATTACTGAGTTACACGACAGAAGTTGGCTGGCAGGGTATACCTAAAGATACAAAAATCGGCAATATTCATCTAAAAACAACGCGATTATCTGAAGTTGAACAATATTATAAAGCCTACTTTGGTTTAAAGAAAAGCGCCCAATTGGATAAGATGTCTCTTTTTTTAGCTTCACAGTATTATCACCATCACATCGCACTCAATCATTGGATATCTAGAGTTAAGCGCGTTGATAATGAACACACTTATGGTTTAGCATTGATTGATTTTTATTATCCAGAAACAACACATCTTTGGTTAAAAGGACCAGATGGTTTACAATTTCGCTTTAATTTTATAAAAGTAGAATCATGATACGAACAAAGAAATCATCCTAATCGTCGCCAGCATTTTAATGATATTACTAGCAATAGTTGTCGTCATAGAAAATAAAGATATGATGAAAGGTTTCGCTAATGAAAGTAAATGTTTGGTTTTGTTTGCATTAAAGGCTAAATCATTTAGAAGAATATACAACATGAATTCATTGCACTTTATTTTATAAAGTATGATGAGTGTGGCAGGTCTCTGACTGAATGTCACTCTCTCTTTTTTTATATGGTTGAGTAAGCTATAATGAAGTGTGTTGTAAAGAAACAAGTATCGAATGGAGGAACATAGATGCAAAAGAAATTCTATGTTGGCATTTCAACATTGGTTGTATTAGCGTTAGTTATATTTGATCAATTAACGAAATGGCTTATTGTAAAATCAATGTCTATTGGAGATTCATATGAGGTAATTCCTGGATTTTTAAATATTACATCACACCGCAATAATGGTGCAGCTTGGGGTATATTGAGTGGGAAGATGGTATTTTTCTATATTATAACAATTATCATTTTAGCCATCCTTGTCCTCTTTTTTATTAAAGAAGCACAATATCATTTATTTATGCAAATAGCAATTAGTCTACTCTTTGCGGGTGCATTAGGGAATTTTATAGATCGTATCGTTAATGGAGAAGTTGTAGATTTTATTGACACCAATATTTTTGGATATGACTTTCCAATATTTAATGTTGCGGATTCTAGCTTAACTATAGGTGTGTTACTCATCATAATCGCTTTACTTAAAGACACTAAAAAAGAATAGGGAGGTTAATTTAATGACAACGCATAGTATAGAAATTACAGATACTAGACACACAGGACAACGCATAGATAAGTTGCTGTCTGACTATAATCATGACTGGTCCAGAAGTCAAATTCAGGATTGGATAAAACATGAATTAGTAATCGTGAATGGGAAAGCAATTAAAGCAAATTATAAGGTTAAGTTACATGATTCTATTGTCATTACCGAAAAGGAAGTGGTTGATGCAGATATTCAACCAGAAAATTTAAATTTAGATATTTACTACGAAGATAAAGATGTTGCTATTGTATATAAACCTAAAGGCATGGTGGTTCATCCTTCTCCAGGTCACTATAGCGGTACGTTAGTCAATGGTTTGATGTATCAAATCAAAGATTTATCGGGCATCAATGGTGAAATCAGACCCGGCATTGTACATCGAATTGATAAGGACACATCGGGATTGTTAATGGTTGCTAAAAATGATATTGCGCATCGTAGTCTAGTTGATCAGCTTGTAGCTAAATCGGTTAAACGTAAATATACTGCGTTAGTTCATGGTAATATTCCTCATGACTATGGTACAGTTGATGCTCCGATTGGGCGTAATAAAAAAGATCGTCAGTCTATGGATGTTGTAGATGACGGAAAGGATGCTGTGACACATTTCAATGTATTAGAACACTTTAAGGACTATACGTTGATAGAATGTCAATTAGAAACTGGCCGAACACATCAAATTCGAGTACACATGAAGTATATAGGTTATCCTTTGGTGGGAGATCCTAAATATGGCCCGAAAAAAACTTTAGATATCGGTGGTCAAGCCTTGCATGCTGGTTTAATTGGCTTTGAACATCCGGTAACTGGGGAGTATATTGAACGTCAAGCAGCACTTCCTGATGCATTTGAACAGTTGCTTGAAGACATTCGCAAGAGAGATGCGTAGCGTATGATGTGACCATTTCTTTGAGGTTTAAAATGAGATAACTGTAGCATTAAAACATGATTGACAAGCTACTAAAATAACGGTAAACTAAGGACAGTTTAAAACCAACAACGTCTTTAATTGAACGTCCAGAGAGACTTCAAAGGCATGATAACGTTTAATATATGTATGGTGTATTTGTCGATTTTAAATAGCCTATTTCACTATAGTTGCTTGAGAAATATTGTACACCTTTTGTATAGATAACCTCATGTCTTGTAAGACATGAGGTTTTTGTGTTGTAATTCTTAAAAGAGGTGTTAATGTGTCAGAACGTATTATTATGGATGAAGCAGCTGTTCAACGTACAGTGACAAGAATAGCACATGAAATCTTAGAATATAATAAAGGCACTGACAATTTAGTGCTTTTAGGCATCAAAACGCGTGGAGAATTTTTAGCACAACGCATTCAAGAACGTATATTAAAAATTGAGCAACAACTCGTGCCTACTGGAACAATTGATGTTACATCATTTAGAGATGATATTGAACTGACTGAGCAAACGTCTTCGCAACTTGCTTATGATATCGATGTCGATATTACTGGTAAAGTAGTTATTATCATTGATGATGTTCTATATACGGGTAGGACTGTTAGAGCTTCACTTGATGCGATACTTAAACATTCAAGGCCAATCAAAATTGGCTTAGCTGCACTTGTCGATAGAGGACATAGAGAATTGCCAATTCGCGCAGATTTTGTTGGAAAAAACATACCGACTTCCAAAAACGAATCAGTTTCAGTATTTTTAGCAGAAAAAGATTCGCGTACGGCAGTCGTTATATCATAGCCGCCTTTTAAAGCAGTACGAGAGACTGGAAAAGGTGAAGTAAATGAATATACACAAAAATCTGATTGTATTAATGAAAGCAGCGCAACATTATCAGAAGTTAACCTTGATAAGTATTTCTGTATTTAGTTGCAAAATAGATTTAACCGTTACCGATTGTGTATAATACCATACTTCATTTTAATCATTTGAGCACGACTTGAGTAAGAATGTGCTATAAATTTGATTTTTAGTCTCTTTACATTAATTAATGTAAAGAGCTTTTTTTATAAGAAAGGAAGAACAAATATGGAGAATGAACAAATGTTTGAACGCACGGTTAAACCCGTGTTAGATGTAAAGGATAAGCCTAGACCGGCTCAGTGGGGACTGTTAAGTTTGCAACATTTATTTGCAATGTTTGGCTCAACAGTATTGGTTCCTTATTTGACTGGACTTCCTATATCAGCAGCCTTGTTGGCTTCTGGTATTGGGACATTATTATACATATTGATTACACAAGCTAAGATTCCAGCATATCTTGGATCTAGTTTTGCGTTTATTACGCCAATTATTACTGGATTAAGTACACATAGTTTAGGTGATATGCTTGTCGCATTATTTATGAGTGGTGTGATGTACATTATCATTGGTATTTTAATTAAAATAAGTGGAACAGGGTGGTTAATGCATCTTTTACCGCCTGTAGTTGTAGGACCAGTAATTATGGTTATCGGTTTAAGTTTAGCGCCAACTGCAGTGAATATGGCTGTTTATCAAGATTCAGCACATATGAAAGGTTATAGCTTGAGCTATTTAGTCGTAGCACTTATCACTTTGCTAGTTACGATTGTTGTTCAAGGTTTCTTTAAAGGTTTCTTATCATTAATTCCGGTATTGTGCGGTATTATTGTTGGATATATCGTTGCAATATTTATGGGGCTTGTACATTTTGCACCTATAGCTAAAGCTAAATGGTTAGATGTGCCTCATATCTATTTACCGTTTAGAGATTATGAGCCGTCTATTCATTTAGGGCTTATCTTGGTTTTAATACCAGTTGTCTTTGTAACTGTAAGTGAACATATTGGCCATCAATTAGTAATAAATAAGATTGTAGGGAAGAACTTTTTCGAAGATCCAGGTTTGCATCGATCAATTATTGGTGATGGTATTTCGACTATGTTTGCAAGTATTATTGGTGGACCACCAAGTACAACCTATGGTGAAAATATTGGTGTACTAGCTATTACGAAAATATATAGCATTTATGTTATAGGTGGTGCAGCTGTCATCGCAATTGTTTTAGCATTTATAGGTAAATTCACGGCCTTAGTTTCATCTATACCGACACCAGTTATGGGCGGTGTGTCCATTCTATTATTCGGAATTATTGCTGCAAGTGGTTTACGCATGTTAGTTGAGAGCAATGTTAATTTCGCGGATAATCGTAATCTTGTGATTGCTTCTGTTGTCTTAGTTGTGGGTATAGGAAACTTAGTGATTAATTTAAAGGACATTGGCATCAATCTTCAATTAGAAGGTATGGCTTTAGCCGCTTTATCTGGAATTATACTTAATTTGATTTTACCAAAAGAAAAAGCACAGCAAATAAAATAATGAATGTATAAGGAGGATGAATGATGAAGCATCTACTGTCTATGGAAGAATTAAGTATTGAAGAAATTTATCATTTAATTGAAACTGCGAGTCAATATAAAGCTGGACATTATCCTGATAAGGCGCATCAACAACAGTTTGTTGCTAATTTATTCTTCGAGAATTCAACACGCACGAAATGTAGTTTTGAAGTAGCAGAACAAAAGTTAGGTTTATCACTAGTTAACTTTGAAACAGCAACTTCATCAGTTCAAAAAGGTGAATCTTTATATGATACATGTAAGACATTAGAGCATATAGGGGTAGATTTATTAGTTATCAGACATCCGCAGAATGCTTATTACAAAGAACTTGCAGATATTAATATCCCAATAGCTAATGCAGGAGATGGTAGTGGTCAACATCCAACTCAAAGTTTATTAGACATTATGACCATTTATGAAGAATTTAAAGATTTTGCTGGTTTAAACATACTCATCTGTGGTGATATTAAGAACTCGAGAGTTGCACGTAGCAATTATGATAGTTTGACTAAACTAGGTGCACATGTCTGTTTCTCAAGTCCACCACAATGGATTGATGATACATTATCAGCACCATATGTTGATATCGATGATGTGATTGAAGAAGTAGATATCGTGATGTTGCTCCGTGTGCAACATGAACGTCATGAAGCAGCGTCACAAACATCTTTTGAAGCGCAGCATTATCATGAACAATTTGGTTTGACAAAGTCAAGATATGAACGATTAAAAGATAGTGCGATTATTATGCATCCGGCACCAGTAAATCGTGGTGTTGAAATCGATACATCTTTGGTTGAAGCACCTAAATCTCGTATTTTTAAGCAAATGGAAAATGGTATGTACTTACGCATGGCAGTCATTAATGAACTTTTAAAGGAAAAGGAGAATCACTAATGAAATTAATTAAAAATGCACAAATCTTAGATAATGGCGAACTTAAACAAAAGTCAATTTTAATCGATGGACAATACATTAAAGAAATCAATGACACGATTAACATAGATGATAACGTTGAAGTGATAGATGCTCATGGACAATTTGTAGCACCAGGATTTGTAGACGTTCATGTTCATTTGAGAGAACCGGGTGGAGAACATAAAGAGACAATTGAAACAGGAACTAAGGCAGCCGCACGCGGTGGATTTACAACAGTATGTCCTATGCCCAATACGCGTCCAGTGCCTGATTCAGTGACGCATTTTGATAATTTAAAACAATTAATTAAAGAAACTGCACAAGTTAGAGTCTTACCTTATGCTGCTATTACAGTGAGACAAGCAGGTAAAGAACATGTTGATTTTGAAGCGTTAGCTCAAGATGGTGCATTTGCTTTTACTGATGACGGGGTAGGTGTTCAAGAATCTGCAATGATGTACGAAGCAATGCAGGCCGCTGCCAAAGTTAATAAAGCGGTTGTTGCACATTGTGAAGATAATAGCTTAATATACGGTGGTGCAATGCATCAAGGTAAGCGGAGTGAAGAACTAGGCATACCAGGTATACCCAATATTTGTGAAGCTGTTCAAATTGCGAGAGATGTGCTATTAGCTGAAGCAGCTCATTGCCATTATCACGTTTGTCATGTCTCAACAAAAGAGAGCGTTAGAGCCATTCGTGATGCTAAAGCAGCGGGCATTCATGTAACTGCAGAAGTAACGCCACATCATTTGCTATTAACAGAAGATGATGTACCTGGAGATAATGCGATTTTTAAAATGAATCCTCCTTTAAGAAGTAAAGAAGATAGAGAGGCATTATTAGAAGGCTTGTTAGACGGTACAATTGATTGTATTGCAACAGATCATGCGCCTCATGCAAAAGAAGAAAAAGCACAACCAATGACGAAAGCGCCATTTGGTATCGTTGGTAGTGAAACAGCTTTTCCATTACTTTACACACATTTTGTTAAAAATGGGGATTGGTCATTACAACAATTAGTTGATTATTTAACTATTAAACCAGCTCAAACTTTTGATTTGCCATACGGACGATTAGAAGAAGGAAGTTTTGCTGACTTAACAATCATCAACCTTGATGAAGAGCGAGAAATCAGAGGAGAAGATTTCTTGTCTAAAGCTGATAACACACCATTTATAGGGTATAAAGTATACGGGAACCCTGTGTTAACAATGGTAGCAGGCGATGTTAAATATAAGGAGGAAGTGTAATATGCTGGAACGACGTTATCTTGTATTAGAAGATGGAACATTCTATGAAGGTTATAAGTTAGGTTCTGATGAACTATCAATAGGCGAAATCGTCTTTAACACTGCTATGACTGGTTATCAAGAGACGATTTCTGATCCGTCATATACTGGACAAATTATTACCTTTACTTATCCACTTATTGGTAATTATGGAATTAATAGAGATGACTTTGAAGCGTTAACACCAACTTTAAATGGTGTTGTCGTCAAAGAAGCTAGTACACATCCAAGTAACTTTAGACAGCAAAAAACATTGCACGAAGTACTTGTTCAATACAAGATACCTGGAATTTCTGGCGTAGATACACGTAGTATTACACGCAAAATTCGTCAGCATGGTGTATTACGCGCAGCGTTTACAGATTGCAGAGAAAATATTGATGAACTTATTAACAAATTAAAGTCAACGGAATTACCGAGAGACGAAGTAATGACAGTATCAACAAAGACACCATATGTATCTACTGGTTCGAATCTTAGCGTAGTATTATTAGACTTTGGGAAAAAACAAAATATTGTACGTGAACTCAATTTAAGAGGATGTAATGTGACTGTGGTTCCTTACGATACAACTGCTGAAGAAATTTTAGCGATGTCACCGGATGGCGTCATGCTATCAAATGGACCAGGTGATCCAGATGTTGTTGAAGTTGCCATCAACATGATAAAAGGAATTTTAGGGAAAATACCATTTTTTGGTATTTGTTTAGGACATCAACTATTTGCATTATCACAAGGGGCATCGTCATTTAAAATGAAATTTGGTCATCGAGGTGCTAATCATCCAGTTAAAGATTTGAGAACTGGAAAAGTAGATATTACAAGTCAAAACCATGGCTATGCGATTGACAAAGATTCATTAGCACAAACTGATTTAGAAATTACACATATTGCACTAAATGACGATACGGTTGAAGGTTTACGTCACAAAACATTACCAGCTTTTTCAGTGCAGTATCACCCTGAAGCAAGACCAGGTCCAAGTGATTCTAATTATTTGTTTGATGATTTTATAGCAATGATTAATGAGTTTAAAGAAAAGGAGCGTAATACTCATGCCTAAACGTGACGATATCAAAACGATTTTAGTAATAGGTTCAGGACCAATTATCATTGGACAAGCAGCAGAATTTGACTACGCAGGTACACAAGCGTGTTTAGCACTTAAAGAAGAAGGCTACCGAGTCATTCTAGTTAATTCTAACCCTGCTACGATTATGACTGATAAAGAAATTGCAGATAAAGTATATATCGAACCGTTAACACATGATTTTATTGCGCGTATTATTCGCAAAGAACAACCCGATGCTTTATTGCCAACATTAGGTGGTCAAACGGGATTAAACATGGCAATTCAACTTCATGAGAGTGGTGTGTTAGAGGCGAATAATGTTAAATTGTTAGGCACAGAATTAAAGTCAATTCAACAAGCAGAAGATCGAGAACTATTCCGCACTTTGATGAATGATTTGGATGTGCCAGTACCAGAAAGTGATATCGTTAATACGGTTGAACAAGCGTTTAGTTTTAAAGAACAGGTTGGTTATCCGTTAATTGTGCGACCAGCATTTACGATGGGTGGTACCGGAGGCGGCATTTGTCACAATGATGAAGAACTAAAAGAAGTCGTTAGCAATGGTTTACATTATAGTCCAGCAACGCAATGTTTGATTGAAAAGTCTATCGCAGGATTTAAAGAAATCGAATACGAAGTGATGCGCGATAAAAATGATAATGCTATCGTGGTTTGTAATATGGAAAACATTGATCCAGTAGGTATTCATACTGGGGATTCTATTGTTGTAGCACCAAGTCAAACATTATCAGACGTTGAATATCAAATGTTGCGTGATGTCTCACTGAAGGTGATTAGAGCCTTAGGAATAGAAGGGGGTTGTAATGTTCAACTCGCTTTAGATCCGCATTCATTTAATTACTACATTATAGAAGTTAATCCACGTGTGTCTCGTTCATCAGCATTAGCTTCTAAAGCAACGGGATATCCTATTGCGAAATTAGCCGCTAAAATTGCAGTAGGATTAACATTAGATGAAATGCTTAATCCTATTACAGGCACATCTTATGCAGCATTTGAACCTACATTAGACTATGTTATATCGAAAATTCCGCGTTTTCCATTCGATAAATTTGAAAAAGGTGAACGTGAATTAGGTACACAAATGAAAGCTACAGGTGAAGTGATGGCGATAGGGCGCACGTATGAAGAATCGTTATTGAAAGCGATTCGCTCGTTAGAGTATGGGGTGCATCACCTTGGACTACCTAATGGTGAAAGTTTTGATTTAGACTATATTAAAGAGCGAATTAGTCATCAAGATGACGAACGTTTATTCTTTATTGGTGAAGCAATTCGTCGGGGTACAACATTAGAAGAAATACATGAAATGACTAAAATTGATTATTTCTTCTTACATAAATTCCAAAACATTATCAATATTGAGCATGAATTAAAAGCACATCCTGGAGATTTAGATTATCTTAAATATGCTAAAGATTATGGCTTTAGTGACCGAGTTATTGCCCATCGTTGGGATATGGAAACAGAAGCGGTTTATCAACTGCGCATGGCACATCAAATTAAACCAGTTTACAAAATGGTAGATACATGTGCTGCAGAATTCGAATCATCAACGCCATATTATTATGGAACATATGAAACTGAGAATGAATCAGTTGTAACAGATAAAGAAAAGATCTTAGTACTTGGTTCTGGGCCTATTCGTATCGGCCAAGGTGTAGAATTCGACTATGCAACCGTTCATGCTGTATGGGCGATTCAGCAAGCAGGTTATGAAGCAATTATTGTTAATAATAATCCAGAAACCGTATCAACAGACTTTTCAATTTCAGATAAATTATATTTTGAACCGTTAACAGAAGAAGATGTAATGAATATCATTAATTTAGAACAACCTAAAGGTGTGGTTGTGCAATTTGGTGGGCAAACAGCAATTAACCTAGCGGATAAATTAACAAAGCATGGTGTTCAAATATTAGGTACTTCACTAGAAGACTTGAATAGAGCTGAAGATCGAAAAGAATTTGAAGCATTGTTAAGAGATATTCATGTGCCACAACCAAAAGGAAAAACGGCTACGTCACCACAAGAAGCTTTAAATAATGCACGTGAAATTGGTTATCCAGTAGTTGTAAGACCGTCGTACGTACTAGGTGGACGTGCTATGGAAATTGTCGACAATGATCAAGAATTAGAAAATTATATGGAACAAGCGGTAAAAGCTAGTCCAGAACATCCTGTATTAGTTGATAGATATTTGACGGGTAAAGAAATAGAAGTCGATGCTATTAGTGATGGCGATACAGTTATCATTCCAGGTATTATGGAACATATTGAGCGTGCTGGCGTGCACAGTGGTGATTCAATCGCTGTTTATCCACCGCAAACATTATCACAAGAAGAACTTGATACGTTAGAAGATTATACAATCAAGTTAGCCAAAGGGTTAAATATTGTAGGGTTGATTAATATTCAGTTTGTGATAGCTCATGATGGTGTTTACGTATTAGAAGTAAATCCGCGTTCTAGTCGTACGGTGCCATTTTTAAGTAAAATTACGGATATACAAATGGCACAATTAGCAATGCGTGCAATTATAGGTGAGAAATTAGCAGATTTAGGTTATCAACCAGGTGTGCAACCATATAGTGAAGGTGTTTTTGTTAAAGCACCGGTGTTTAGTTTTAATAAACTAAAAAATGTCGATGTAACACTCGGACCTGAAATGAAATCAACAGGTGAAGTGATGGGTAAAGACTTAACACTTGAAAAAGCATTGTTCAAAGGCTTGACAAGCAGTGGTGTTGAAGTTAAAGATCACGGAACGGTGCTCATGACAGTGAGTGATAAAGACAAAGAAGAAATAGTTAAACTCGCACAGCGCTTAAATGAAGTGGGATATAAAATTTTAGCGACGAAAGGCACAGCGGATAAACTTGCTCAGCATCATATTCCAGCTGAAGTAGTTGGTAAAATTGGTGGAGAAAATGATTTGTTGACGCGCATTCAAAATGGTGATGTTCAAATTGTTATTAACACCATGACTAAAGGTAAAGAAGTAGAACGAGACGGCTTCCAAATCCGTCGCACAACAGTTGAAAATGGTGTGCCTTGCTTAACATCATTAGATACAGCAAATGCATTAACAAATGTGATAGAGAGCATGACCTTTACAATGAGAAATATGTAATTAGGGACCGGGACAGAATGTATTATGAGTTCGTAGTCCCGCCCTGGCAAGGTTAACTAGGATTGAGAAAAACTTGGTAAAAGTGTGTTTTCAATCCAGTCAACTACTGCCAATATTTAGTTTGTATCCTAAAATAGACCCATATTTCAAGATAGAATTGGAGGTGGAAATTTAACATGAAAAATCTACCAATTATTGCATTAGACTTTGAGTCTACAGACAAAGTCAATGACTTTTTAAATCAATTTAACGAGCCATTATTTGTAAAAGTAGGTATGGAATTATTTTATCAAAGTGGACCACAGTTTATTCGCGATATTAAAGCACGAGGCCATGATATTTTTTTAGACTTAAAATTGCATGATATACCACATACCGTTAATAAAGCGATGCAAGGTTTAGCCAAGCTTGATGTAGACTTAGTTAACGTGCATGCAGCAGGTGGAACACTTATGATGCAAGAAGCAATGAAAGGGTTACGCGTGTTTAATCAAAACACTAAACTAATTGCTGTTACACAGCTAACTTCTACAACTGAAGCGATGCTACATCAAGAGCAAAATATTCAAACATCAATTGAAGAGGCCGTATTAAACTATGCACAGCTTACACAACAAGCTGGCTTAGATGGTGTGGTATGCTCACCGCTAGAAGCCAGATTACTTACAGAACATTTAGGTGCTGACTTCTTAAAAGTGACACCAGGGATTCGACCAAAAGGCGTAACAGCGGACGACCAACAGCGTATTACAACACCAGAAGACGCTAAGCAGTTAGGCTCAACTCATATTGTTGTGGGTAGACCAATTACACAAAGTGAACACCCAGTTGAAAGTTATCATTCTATAAAAGAAAGTTGGTTAAGTTAAATGGCAAAAGAGATTGCAAAAGCTTTATTACAAATTGAAGCAGTTTCATTATCACCTGATGCGTTATTTACTTGGAGTTCAGGTATTAAATCTCCGATATATTGTGATAATCGAGTAACGTTAGGTTTTCCAAAAGTACGTCGTCAAATTAGAGATGGATTAGTTAATTTAATTCAAGCGCATTTTGAAGAGGTTGAGGTTATTTCTGGTACAGCTACAGCAGGTATTCCACATGCTGCATATATTTCAGAAACAATGAATCTACCAATGAATTATGTGCGCTCTAAAAGTAAAAGTCATGGTAAACAAAATCAAATTGAAGGTGCTGCAAGCAAAGGGAAAAAGGTTGTTGTTGTTGAAGATTTAATCTCTACAGGTGGTTCTTCTATCAATGCCGTACAAGCATTGGAAGAGGCTGGTGCAGAAGTATTAGGTGTTGTTGCTATATTTACTTATGGCTTAGCTAAAGCAGATGAAATGTTTGAGGAACAAAAATTGCCGTTTTACACGTTGAGCCACTACAACGAGTTAATTCAGGTTGCACGTGAAATGGGTGCAATTAAGGAAGAAGATATCAAAACATTAGTTGATTGGCGCGATAATTTAGCATAATATAGTGTATAAAAGGAGGGGACAATAATGTCTAATGATAGTAACCAAGGCAATGATTTTTATCATCAGCTTAAGCATGTAAATGAATTTTTACAAAGACCAGAAGACTTTAACTCTCCGATTGCACAAAATGTTGAAGAATATGAACGACACTCGTCACAAAGTCAAGGCATACACCAAGAAATTGATGTTTTTGTACGTCCAAGTGATATATTTAAAGAAGCGAAAGCTAATTTAAGAGAAAAGGGTCATATATAATTAAACAAATGCATGTCACATAAGCAGGTAAGTGCGCGTTTATGTGACATGCATTTTTAATAAAAGTGATTAATTATCGAATAAAGAATTTGACGCATAACCATCCTAGAAACAAAACGATAAAAAAGGCTAATAGCGAAATAATTCCAATTGACATTAATAAGACTCCCTTCATTTAGAATTGATTTTTACCTTTTTATATAAAAATCAACATCTAGTCAATATCTAGTTACGTACTTTAATAAAGCATAAGTTTAATTTATTTATGACTTGTATATATATTAAAATAAGAGCAAAGAAAAATAAACTTAAAGGTGGACAAGATAAATGGAAATCCCTAAAATTACGACATTTCTTATGTATAATAATCAAGCAGAAGAAGCAATAAATTTATATACGTCATTATTTGATGATAGCGAGATTATAACGATGGTTAAATATGATGAAGATGGTCCAGGAGAACCTGGAACAGTTCAACATTCCATCTTTACATTAAATGGTCAAGTTTTTATGGCTATTGATGCAAACAGTGGCCAAGAACTTCCAATGAACCCAGCGATATCACTATATGTTACAGTAAAAGACAACGCCGAAATGGAACGGCTATACAATGGACTAAAAAAAGAAGGCGCAATCCTCATGCCTAAAACAGAAATGCCGCCATATAAACAATTTGCTTGGGTTCAAGACAAGTATGGCGTTAGCTTTCAGCTCGCACAGGAGCCTCCAACAAAAAGAAACTGAAGCTAGTTTTGTATGTGTTATAAGTTTATGGGAGCGGGACAGAATTCATAATGAATTTGTAGTCCCGACCCGGCAAGATTGACTAGGATTGAAAAAAG
>NZ_KV830932.1:0-66146 GCF_001836955.1 Staphylococcus sp. HMSC063A07 | reverse complement strand
TATAGAACTCAGAGCCTAAAATATAATTATATTCCAGACTCGCAACTACTGATGTTAAGATTGTTTCATGCTTTGAATTTTATCGTAATCAGGCGTAGCATATAATGTTTTTTGATTGTCGTAAGTTACAAATCCAGGTTTAGCGCCTGAAGGTTTATGCACGTTTTTTATTTCTGTATAGTCTACAGGAATTTGGCCAGATAGTCCCGCCTTTGAAAAGTAACCCGCTAACATTGCCGCTTCTTTAATCGTCGTTTCACTTGGATGCGCATTTAAAATCACAACATGAGAACCTGGAATATCTTTTGTATGAAACCATAAATGTGATTTATGCGCTTTTTTATTAGTTAAGTAATCATTTTGTTTATTATTTTTGCCGACAAGAATAGTATCTCCATCCGTGGATAAATATGTTTGTAAACGTATGGCTGTCTGCTTTTTCTTATGGCGTTGTCTGCGTTGTTTCATAAAGCCTTGTTCAGCTAGTTCATCACGAATTTCATCAATTTCATCAACAGTAATATGTTGTAGCTGTTGCTCTATTGTTTCAAAATAAGCAATATTTTCTTTCGTTAGTTGAATTTGATGTTTTAACTCATGTTCGCGTGTCTTCATACGCTGATATTGCTTATAATAATATTGTGCATTTACAGAAGGGGATTTAGTTGGATTTAATGGTATTGTGACGTCGTTTCCTGTGTAATAATTGAGTGCAGTTACCGTTTTATCACCTTGTTTAATTCGATAAATATTTGCTGTAATAAGCTCTCCGAATAATCGTTGTGTTTCTTTATCTTTAGCTCCCTCATATTCTGAAATTAATTTAGATAACTTATGTTCATTTTTGTTTAATTGCTGTTGCACAAAACGCACTAAATCATTTGCACGTTGCTTTACTCTATCACGTTCACCTCTGGTATCAAAGTAACGATCTAATAATTCATGCAAAGATGCATATTCAGATACATCATCTGAAAATTGTAACAATGGCATAAAGTAAAAATCTTCTTTACCAGTTTCATGATTTTTATGGAAAATAGGCTGTGGTTGATTATATGTTTGTTGCATGACTTCATCATAGGCTAATGGTAACGTTTCGTTAGTCATAAATTGACGTCGCTGTACGATTTCATTACTAATTAATGGACTAAAACCTTCAAAGGTATTAAGTAATTGTTTGGCAATTTTTCCTGCATTAAAATCAATATATTTTAACGTTTGTTGTCCAGTAATCTCAAAAGGATTAAGCTTATGCTGAGTTGGTGGTGCTTCATATTTAAAGCCTGGCATAACAGTACGATATTGGTTTGTATTTGGTGTTAAATGTTTTAAGCCTTCTAGTATTTTTCCATCATGGTCTGTCAAGATAAGATTACTGTGTTTACCCATGATTTCTAAGATAATAGTGCGGTAGATGGTATCGCCAATTTCATCTTTACTTTCAACGTCAATTTCAACACGACGATCGTTGCCAATTTGGCGAATTGCTTTGATAATACCACCTTCTAAATGTTTACGGAATACCCTTGCAAACATTGGTGGATTAAATGGATTGTCATACTTTTTATATGTTAATTGTAATCTTGAAAAGCTAGAATGAATCGACATGAGTAATTGATGATTTTGTCGCTGTTGTCGAATTACTAATATGACGGTATCATTTTCAGGTTGATTCACTTTATGAATACGTCCGGACACTAAAAATTGTAATGCTTCTACCATTTTCTTTGTAAATAATCCATCAAATGCCATGATTTTTTGCCACCTTCATCTTAATTCATTCATCATATTTTAACATGATAGACGACTATCGTCATGAAAGAAGTTTAATTAAGATATGCTATACAATTTTAATGACAATGTGATATCATATTAAAATAATAGAAGAATAGCATAGAAAGGTCGTAGGGCATGGATAATGAAAAAGGATTACTCATAGTTCTTTCCGGACCATCGGGCGTAGGAAAAGGAACTGTACGTAAGCAAATATTTGATGATCCAACCACATCATATAAGTACTCTATATCTATGACAACACGTGATAAACGTGATGGAGAAATCGATGGCGTAGATTATTTTTTTAAGACGAAAGAAGAATTTGAAACATTAATACAACAAGATCAGTTTATCGAATATGCTGAATACGTTGGTAATTACTATGGCACACCTGTTCAATATGTCAAAGATACGATGGAAGCTGGACATGATGTTTTCTTAGAGATTGAAGTTGAAGGTGCTAAGCAAGTAAGGAAGAAATTCCCGGACGCACTTTTTATATTTTTAGCGCCACCAAGTTTAGAACATCTAAGAGAAAGATTAGTAGGTCGTGGTACAGAATCCGATGAAAAGATTCAAAAACGTGTAAGTGAGGCACGTAAAGAAGTAGAAATGATGAATTTGTATGATTACGTTGTAGTCAATGATAAAGTTAATTTGGCTAAACAGCGAATCCAGTCGATTGTTGAAGCAGAGCATTTGAAGAGAGAGCGTATTGAAGCAAAATATAGAAAAATGATATTGGAGGCCAAAAAATAATGTTAAACCCACCGTTAAATCAATTAACAGCTAAAATTAATTCTAAATATCTGATTGCCACTACGGCAGCTAAACGTGCACGAGAATTAGATGAAAAAGCGAATACGGCATTGCTTGCAAATTATCATTCAGCTAAACCTGTTGGCAAAGCGCTTGAAGAAATTGCAAGTGGTAAAATCGTACCAGAAATTCCTGCAGAATATCGCGGATAATCCTTTTAATTCATAATCATATTGATGTCATACAAATAGCACACCTTTAAATACAATGCAGTCAATGAGACTACAACTTAGGCATTGGTTAAAAGGTGTGTTTTATCTTTTTAGCACTAGTTAAGCTGACAATTATTGCTGTGTTATCTTTTTTTCATCTTACATACATTTGTGTATAATGAAGATAAATAAGGATGGCTAAGTAGACCAAAGAGGAGTTCAAACAATGAAGCATATATTATTAGCGGTTACAGGGGGCATTGCGGCATATAAAGCAATTGATTTAACAAGCAAATTAACACAAGCTGGCTATGAAGTAAAAGTCATGTTAACTGAACATGCACAACAATTTGTTACACCACTGGCGTTTCAAGCAATTAGTAGACATCATGTATATACAAACACGTTTATTGAAGCGCATCCTGAAGAGATTCAACATGTAGCATTAGGAGATTGGGCAGATGTTATTGTTGTGGCACCGGCAACAGCAAATACGATTGCTAAGTTAAGTGCTGGTATTGCAGATGATATGGTGACATCAACATTGCTGGCAACAAAGACGCCAAAATTTATCGCACCAGCGATGAATGTACATATGTATGAGAATCCACGCACGCTTCACAATATAAGCATTTTAGAAGACGATGGGTATCACTTTATTCAACCGGGTGATGGATTTTTAGCTTGTGGTTATGTTGCTAAAGGTCGTATGGAAGAACCACTGGAAATTTTAAACGTAATTAATCGTTATTTTGATCAGCAAGAACATTTACAACAAAGTACGTTTAAAGGTAAACACGCATTAGTAACAGCTGGTCCTACAGTTGAAGTTATAGATCCAGTGCGTTTTGTATCAAATCGGTCATCTGGCAAGATGGGTTATGCACTTGCACAAGCCTTAAAGCAACGCGGTGCAATAGTGACATTAGTCACTGGACCAACACAACTAGACGACCCACAAGGCATTGAAGTTGTGCATATTCAAAGTGCTGAAGAAATGTTTGAAGAAGTGACAGCACGTTATCAGACCCAGGATATTGTATTCAAGGCAGCAGCAGTATCAGACTATACGCCTAAAGAGGTTCAACCCCATAAGGTGAAGAAGCAAGATGGTGAGTTATCCGTTGTCTTTAAACGCACCCCGGATATTTTAAAATATTTAGGTGAGCATAAAGCACATCAATATTTAGTGGGATTTGCTGCTGAAACGCAAGATATCGAGCGTTATGCACAAGAAAAATTAACACGTAAAAATGCAGATGTAATTATTTCTAATAATGTTGGTGATACATCGATTGGTTTTAGTTCGGATGATAACGAGTTAACAATGCATTTTAAAAATCATTTACAAATTGATATAAGTAAAGGGAAAAAAATAGACGTAGCCCAACGAATTTTAGATGAATTAGAAACTAGGTGGCATTAATGATAGCAAAGGTTATTGTTGATATACCGTCAAAGAGTGTTGATTTCACATTTGACTATGTCATACCCAAACGATTAGCTGCATTTGTTCAAGTAGGTGTTAGAGTTGTTGTGCCATTTGGACCAAGAACAGTGCAAGGGTATGTTATGGATATACAATCACATCCAGATCAAGATATCGATGAAACTAAGCTTAAGGAAATCAAAGAAGTACAAGATATTCAACCAGAATTAACTTCGGAATTAATACAATTAAGTGCATGGATGAGTAATTATCATGTTACCAAAAGAATTTCGGTGCTTGAAGCAATGTTGCCAAGTGCCATAAAAGCGAAATATCAAAAAGCATTTGAACTTGTGAAAGAACAAGAAGTTGCTGAAAGTTTACGCGTAAAATTTAATAAAGAAGGTCATTACTTATATAAGGATGCACAAAAAAACAATGATTTAGCTGAATTGGTGCAGTTGTTGAATAATGGTGACATACGAGAGGTTACATTATTATCACAAAAATTAAAGAAAAAAACACAGCGTGCGGTAAAAATTATCCAAGGATACCATCCAGACGAAGTATTAGCGAAGTTGGAAAAATATATAAAACAATATGATTTGTATGCATATTTATTAGATGAGCAGCAACATATTGTCTTTTTAAAAGAAATCAACGATATGGGATTTTCAAATTCGAGTCTCGATGCACTAATTAAAAAGGGATACGTTGAAAAATATGATGCAGAAATTGATAGAGATCCATTTGCAGATCGCGTGTTTGAACAAGAAGTTAAACAAAAACTCACTATAGAACAGCAACATGCGTTTGACACTGTGAAAACAACGCTCGATGGCGACGAAGCCCGTACCTTTTTATTACATGGCGTCACTGGTTCAGGAAAAACCGAAATCTACTTACAAACTATTGAAGCAGTTTTAAATAAAGGTAAACAAGCTATGATGCTCGTGCCAGAGATTGCCTTAACGCCGCAAATGGTGTTACGTTTTAAACGACGTTTTGGTAATGATGTAGCTGTCTTACATTCAGGTTTATCGACAGGAGAAAAGTATGATGAATGGCAAAAAATTCGAGATGGACGTGCTCGAGTAAGTGTGGGTGCACGCTCAAGTATTTTTGCCCCTTTTAAAGAACTCGGATTAATTATCATCGATGAAGAACATGAATCTACCTATAAACAAGAAGACTATCCACGGTATCATGCACGTGAGATCGCTCAATGGAGAAGTCAATACCATAACTGTCCAATTATTTTAGGCAGTGCAACACCATGTTTGGAATCATTTGCACGTGCTGAAAAAGGGGTTTACACGTTGCTTTCATTACCACATAGAGTCAATCAGCAAGCGCTTCCTAATATTGATATTATCGATATGCGAGAAGAATTGTCACGTGGCAATCGTTCTATGTTTTCAAATGATTTGAGAGATGCAATGAATGCACGATTAAAGAAAAAAGAGCAAATTGTGTTGTTTTTAAATCGCAGAGGATACGCTTCATTTATGTTGTGTAGAGATTGTGGTCATGTACCTCAGTGTCCTAATTGTGATATTTCATTAACCTATCATAAAACCACTGACCAGTTGAAATGCCATTATTGTGGTTATGAAGAAACGCCTTCTAATCAATGTCCTAATTGTGAAAGCGAACACATTAGACAAATGGGAACAGGTACTCAGAGAGTTGAAGAACTGTTGCAGCAAGAATTTCCGGATGCACGTATCATACGAATGGATGTTGATACGACATCACGTAAAGGTGCACACGAAAAACTGCTAAGCGATTTTGAACAAGGAAAAGGCGACATTTTATTAGGTACGCAGATGATTGCCAAAGGCTTAGACTATCCTAACATTACTTTAGTTGGTGTTTTAAATGCTGATACTATGCTTAATTTACCTGATTTTAGAGCGAGTGAACGAACATATCAAATATTAACACAAGTTGCAGGCCGTGCTGGTCGCCATGAAAAAGAAGGTCAAGTTATCATTCAAACCTATAATCCAGAGCATTATGCAATTCAAGATGTTAAACAAAATAATTATTTAACATTTTATCAACGAGAAATGACTTATCGAAAATTAGGAAAATACCCACCATATTATTTTTTAATTAACTTCACTATTTCACATAAAGAGATGAAAAAAGTAATGGAGGCTTCTAAGCATATTCATCATATTTTATTGCAACATCTCACCTCAAAATCATATGTGTTAGGCCCTTCTCCAGCAGCATTATCTCGAATAAATAATGAATATCGTTTTCAAATTTTAGTTAAATACAAACGAGAACCAGAACTATTAACAGCTTTACAATATTTAGATGACTACTATCATGAACAATATATAAAAGATAAACTCTCATTGAAAATAGATATCGATCCACAAGTCATGATGTAATGACATTTTAAGAATATTAAATTATAAAACAGAAGTAACCTGACAGTCTGTGACATCATTGATGTTTTAAGTTATGAACTAAATATTGACAGTAGTTGATTGGATTGAAAATACACTTATATCAAGCTTTTTTCAATCCTAGTCAACTTTTCCAGGGCGGGACTACGAATTCATAATGAATTCTGTCCTGCTCGCTTGTTTTAAGTGGAACAATAATCAACGCATTTAAGAAATAATTCATTTCAGGTTAAAGACATATGTTAAAATGGATGGTGTTATTTGAACAGCGGTCGCAATTTCTTGTTAGATAAGTTATAATGATATGATGAATTTTAAAGAGGAGTCTATACATGACAGTTAAACCATTAATCAAATCGACGCATCCTTTATTAAAAAGGAAAGCACAAAGAGTGACTGAGTTTGATAAATCATTAACACAACTATTGTTAGATATTGAAGACACGTTATATCAACAAGAAGCTTCAGCTTTATGCGCTTCTCAAATAGGGATAGATAAGCAAGTGGCTATCGTTGATATGGAAATGGAAGGTTTATTACAACTTATCAATCCTACTATTATAAAAGTTTCTGACGAACAGGTCATTGATCTTGAAGGCTCTATTAGTTTACCCGGCATTTATGGTGAAGTAGCACGTAGTCAGATGATTGTGGTTCAAAGTTATGATGTACAGGGAAATACTCTAGAATTAACGGCTTATGATGATGTGGCACGCATGATGCAACATATTATTGACCAAATGAATGGCATAGCATTTACAAATAAAGCACAAAAAATTTTAACTGACAAAGAAGTGGAGGCGTATTTTGATAATGAGTAAAGTCATATTTATGGGCACACCAGATTTTTCAACGACAATATTAGAAATGTTAATCAAGGAACATGAAGTGATTGCCATTGTTACTCAGCCTGATCGTCCAGTAGGTAGAAAACGTGTACTGACACCACCACCTGTAAAAAAACTGGCGCTCGAACATGATATTGCAGTTTATCAACCAGAAAAGCTAAAAGGTTCTGAAGAGTTGGAAGCATTATTACAGTTGGATAGTGATTTAATTGTCACTGCAGCTTTTGGTCAGTTATTGCCAGAAGTATTACTCGAAAAACCTAAATATGGTGCAATCAATGTTCATGCCTCCTTATTACCTAAATATCGAGGAGGCGCACCAATCCATCAAGCCATTATTGATGGTGAAACAGAAACGGGTATAACCATTATGTACATGGTGAAAAAGCTTGATGCTGGTAATATCATTGCGCAACAAGCTATTGGTATTACTGAAGATGATAACGTTGGTACTATGCATGATAAATTAAGCATTTTAGGTGCAGATTTATTACAAAAAACATTGCCGGACATTTTAGAAGGAAAGAATCAGAGTATTCCTCAAGATGATTCTAAGGCAACATTTGCTTCAAATATTAGTCGAGCCGACGAACGTGTTGATTGGCAGCGCAACGCTCAAGAGATTCATAACCATATTAGAGGACTTGCACCATGGCCGGTTGCATATACTACAATGGATGATAAAAATATGAAAATTTTTGCTGCACATATCATTAAAAATAAAGCTGGGGAACCAGGAACAATCATTGCAACAACAAAGCAAGCAATCATTGTTGGTACGCAATCAGATGATGCTATTGCAATAACGGATATGCAGTTGGCTGGTAAAAAACGTATGCCCGTTTCAAATTACTTAAGTGGTGTTCAAACCTCTTTAGTTGGGAAGAAATTAATATGACACAATCTGTAAGACGCCATGCACTAGATAGTATCCATGCGATATTGAATGAAGGGGCTTATAGTAACTTAGAAATCAATGATGTGCTTAGCTCTCAAGACTTGTCAGCTGTTGATAAAGGGTTATACACTGAACTTGTATACGGAACAATTAAACGAAAATTCACACTAGACTATTACTTGAGACCTTTTGTACAAACGAAAATTAAAGGCTGGGTGCGACAATTACTATGGATGAGCATCTATCAATATGTTTATTTAGATAAAGTACCTAATCATGCGATTATCAATGAAGCTGTTGAAATAGCTAAACATAGAGGTGGGCCACACAACGGTAATATTGTTAATGCTATTTTACGTCAGATAATGCGTAGTGATTTACCTAATGTGGATGATATAACTGATGAAAAGAAGCGAATGTCAATTGCATATAGCTTGCCTAAATGGATTGTTGATCATTGGGTAACTCATTATGGCCTAGCTCAAACGCATCGTATAGGCCAAGCATTGCTCACACCCACAGAGACGACTGTTAGGGCTAATATTGTTAAAGCGTCAATAAATGATATTATTGATGCATTAGAACAAGACGGGTACACGGTTACAAAGGATTCTGATATATTAAGTTGCTTGCATATACAAGGACGCCCCGTTATTGAGGCACGTGCATTTAAAGAAGGTTTAATATCCATACAAGATAAAAGTTCTATGTTTGTAGCACAATTGGCAAATTTACAAGCACATGATAAAGTGTTAGATGCTTGTAGTGCGCCTGGTGGTAAAGCATGTCACATGGCAGAAATTTTAGCTCCAACAGGGAGCGTCGATGCTACAGATATCCATGCACATAAAATTAATTTAATAAAATATAATATCAAAAAATTAGGCTTAAACAACGTACATGCATTTCAACATGATGCAACTCAACCATATACAGAGATGTATGATAAAATCTTGGTGGATGCACCATGTAGTGGTTTAGGAGTGCTGAGACATAAGCCAGAAATTAAATATACGCAATCCAAAGAAGGCACACAAGCACTAGTAGACTTGCAATTAAACATTTTAAATAATGTAAGACATCATTTAAAACCTGGTGGGACAATTATTTATTCAACTTGTACTATTGAACAATTAGAAAATGAAAATGTAATTTATAGTTTTTTAAAGGAAAATAAAGATTTCGAATTTGAGCCAATGATACACCCACAAACAGGTGAGCAAATCAAAACCCTTCAAATTTTGCCACAAGATTTTAATTCAGATGGCTTCTTTATCACGAAGATAAAAAGAAAGGAAAGTTAAGCATGATAACCACTCAAAAAAAGAAGAAGAATAAGTTTTTACCTGATTTTGATAAGCAATCGATTTATTCGTTGCGTTTTGATGAAATGCAACAATGGCTAGTTGAGCAGGGGCAACAAAAATTTAGAGCGAAACAAATCTATGAATGGTTATATCAAAAGCGGGTTAATTCTTTTGAAGAAATGACTAACTTATCCAAAGATTTGCGTAAACTACTGGCAGATCATTTTGTTATGACGACATTAACGACAGTGGTTAAACAAGAAAGTAAAGATGGCACTATTAAATTTCTATTTGAACTGCAAGATGGTTATACAATAGAAACCGTATTAATGCGTCATGATTATGGCAACTCTGTATGCGTAACAACACAAGTGGGCTGCCGCATTGGGTGTACATTCTGTGCGTCTACTTTAGGTGGCTTAAAACGTAATTTAGAGGCTGGAGAAATAGTGTCACAAGTACTTACGGTACAAAAAGCGCTCGATGCAACAGAGGAACGAGTATCACAAATTGTAATTATGGGCATTGGTGAACCATTCGAAAACTACGATGAAATGATGGACTTTTTACGAATAGTTAATGATGATAATAGTCTAAACATTGGTGCACGTCACATTACGGTATCTACCTCTGGAATTGTGCCGCGCATTTATGACTTTGCAGATGAAGGAATTCAAATTAACTTTGCTGTAAGCTTGCATGCTGCGAAAGATGATGTACGCTCTAAATTAATGCCAATCAATCGCGCTTATAATGTTGATAAATTAATGGAAGCCATTCGTTATTATCAACAAAAAACAAACCGACGTATTACATTTGAGTACGGCTTATTTGGTGGCGTCAATGATCAACTTGAACATGCACGAGAATTAGCACATCTAATTAAAAATCTAAACTGTCATGTTAATTTAATCCCAGTCAATCATGTTCCAGAGCGAAATTATGTAAAAACATCAAAAGATGATATCTTTAAGTTTGAAAAAGAATTAAAAAGATTGGGTGTAAATGCTACAATAAGACGAGAACAAGGTTCAGATATTGATGCTGCATGTGGTCAATTAAGAGCAAAGGAACGACAAGTAGAAACGAGGTAAGAGACAATGCTAAACGCACAATTTTTCACTAATACAGGTCAACATAGAGATAAAAATGAAGATGCTGGTGGTATATTTTTAAATAAAACGCATCAGCAATTGTTAGTATTATGTGATGGTATGGGTGGTCACCAAGCGGGTGAAATAGCGAGTCAGTTTGTAACAAATGAACTTCAATCGCGTTTTGAACAAGAAAATTTGATTGAAGAGTCTCAAGCTGAAACGTGGTTGCGTACAACATTAAAACAAATTAATCTCGAATTATATTATTATGCACAAGAAGACCCAGGATATAGAGGCATGGGGACGACATGTGTCTGTGCCTTGATTTTTGAGAAAAAAGTCGTTATTGCTAACATTGGAGATTCAAGAGCATATGTCGTCAATTCAAGAGAGATAGAACAGCTTACACAGGATCATTCATTTGTTAATCATCTAGTGATGACAGGTCAAATTACTGAAGAAGAAGCATTTCATCATCCGCAAAAAAATATTATTACACGTGTAATGGGAACAGATAAACATGTGACACCTGATATTTATTTTAAGCGAATCAATTACTATAATTATTTATTATTATGCTCTGATGGATTGACAGATTATATAAGAAATGACGTAATCAAGGATGCGCTTTTAGAAGAGTTAACTATAGAACAGTTAGGAAATAAGCTCATACAATTAGCACTTGATTATCAATCTAGAGACAACATAAGTGTAATTCTTGCAGCTATAGAAGGTGACAAAGTATGATCGGAAAAATAATTAGTGATCGTTATAAAGTGATTGATAAGCTTGGTGGCGGCGGAATGAGTATGGTTTACTTGGCTGAAGATATGATTCTTGAACGTCAAGTAGCGATTAAGGCAATTTCTATTCCACCAAACGAAAAGGAAGAAACTCTTCGCCGTTTCGAGCGTGAAGTGAATAACTCGACGCAACTTTTCAGTGAAAATATCGTCAATGTTTATGATGTTGATGAAGAAGACGATTGTTTCTATTTAATTATGGAATATATTGATGGACCAACGTTATCTGAATATATACATACACACGGGCCACTTAACATTGATACTGCAATTCAGTTCACGCAACAAATATTGAATGGAATTCAGGAAGCGCATCATAAAAGAATTGTTCATCGTGATATTAAACCCCAAAATATTTTAATCGATAAAAATAAAACACTAAAAATATTTGATTTTGGGATTGCAAAAGCGCTAAGTGAGACATCATTAACTCAAACAAATCACGTATTAGGTACCGTGCAATATTTATCACCAGAACAAGCAAAAGGTGAGCCAACAGATGAATCAACCGATATATATTCGATTGGCATCGTATTGTATGAAATGTTAGTTGGTGAGCCACCTTTTAATGGAGAAACGGCAGTTAGTATTGCAATTAAACATATCCAAGATGCAATTCCGAACGTTACAGATATTAGACAAGATGTACCTCAAGCACTTAGCAATGTTATCTTAAAAGCGACGGAAAAAGATGTAAGCGATCGTTATATTAATATACAAGCTATGATGGATGATTTGAGTAGTGCACTTATCGATAGCCGTGCAAATGAGGATAAATATCAACACGAAGAAGAAACTGTAAAAACATTGGCTATCGATAAAAATGATATTAAAAGTAAAATGAAAGAATCTGACAATAAAGGTAAAATTGCGCAAACAATGCAAATACCTATTGTAAATCAACGACAATTTCAATCAGCAGAGGAGCATGTTTTTGTTCCTCAAAAGAAAAAATCGTCAAAAGGGAAAAAGTTTTTAATTGCTTTAATCATAATATTATTAATTGCTAGTTTAGCTGGTTTTATCGCATGGGGTGTCTTTGGAGATAAATATGAAGAAACACCAGATTTAAGTGGTAAAACGGAAAAAGAAGCAGAACAATTACTCAAAGAGAAACATTTGAAGTTAGGCAATATATCTAGAAGTTATAGTGATAAGTATGCGGAAAATCAAATCATTAACTCTAAGCCAGAAGCAGGTTCACGTATCAATCAAGGTGATGCAGTAGATATTGTGTTATCAAAAGGTCCTGAAAAGGTCACAATGCCTTATGTTGTTGGAATGACAAAGGCAAAAGCCCAAGAAAAATTAAAGTCATTAGGTTTGAATCATATCTCTATCAAAAAAGATTACAGTCGCACAGTGGCTAAAGGATTGATAGCAAAACAAAATCTACCAGCTGACAGCAAGGTTAGGCTTAATGACCATCATATTGAACTAATTGAATCACTAGGTGTTAGACAAGTATTTGTTAAAGATTATGAGGGCAAAGCCTATTCAACTGCGAAAAAAGAATTAGAAGAAGATGGTTTAAAAGTTAAAGTAACTACAGAAGCAAGTGATAGTGTCAAAAAAGGAAACGTCATTTCACAATCACCAAAAGATAAAGAAGTAGATGAAGGTTCGACGATTCAATTGAAAGTTTCAAAAGGCGAAGATACAGATTCAGACGAGGATAAAAATGATGAAGATGGTGATTCAGATGATGTTAAAACCCATTCTGAAACAGTAGATATTCCATACTCTGGAAAAGATGATGAAAGCCAAACAGTAGATATTTACATTCGTGATGAGGACCATAAAGCGTCAGAAGTTGCACGAAGTTTTAAAATTAAAGATGATAAAAGCACTACGATTTCTTTGAAAATAAAAAAAGGAACAACGGCAGGCTATACAGTGCGTGTTGATAATAAAATTGTATTGGATAAAGATGTGGATTATTAATATCATTAAGTGTTGAGTCACCATTATATGATTACCGGATAAACAAAGATAATGTTAACTTTGTTTATCCGTTTTTTTAATGTCTAGACAACAAAATATTATATAATAAGTGAATTACAGATATATTAATATGATGCATTTTGATATAATAACCTCGTATCATAAAAATTGAGAGGTGTCAGTTTGAAAACAGGACGCATCGTTAAATTAATAAGTGGCGTGTATCAAGTAGATGTCAATGGTGATCGGTTTAATACTAAGCCACGCGGATTATTTAGAAAAAATAAGTTTTCACCAGTAGTTGGAGATATTGTAGATTTTGAAGTACAAAATAACACGGAAGGTTATATTCAGCATGTTCGAGAGCGTAAAAATGCTTTAAAACGTCCGCCAGTTAGCAATATTGATGGTTTAGTTATCGTGATGAGTGCCGTAGAACCGCAATTTTCAACACAATTGTTAGACCGTTTTATCGTTATTGCACATTCTTATCAACTTCATCCATCTATTTTAGTAACAAAAAGAGATTTAGCAAATTCTCAACAAATTAAAGATATTGAAGAAGTATTAAACATATATAAACAAATAGGTTATATGACTCAATTTGTTGGTATAGATGATGATAAAGCAACAATGATGCAACAATGGCCATCAGGATTAATCGTATTGAGTGGTCAGTCTGGCGTTGGAAAAACGACGTTTATCAATCACTATCGTCCCGATTTACAATTAACCACAAATCATATCTCAAAATCTTTAAATCGCGGTAAACATACAACACGACATGTTGAATTATTTGATCGTAATCAAGGATATATTGCCGATACACCAGGATTTAGTGCTTTAGATTTTAATCATATTGAGAAAGATGAAATCAAACATTATTTTGTAGAATTTAATCAGTATGGTGAACATTGTAAGTTTAGAAATTGTAATCACATTAATGAACCCCAATGCCAAGTAAAAGCTGCACTATCAGAAGGCAAGATTGCACAATTTAGATATGATCATTATTTACAACTTTATAATGAAATTGCAGACAGAAAGGTAAGATACTAGTGAAAAAATTATATCCATCGTTATTATCAGCTGATTTCAGCCAATTAAATCAAGAACTTCACAAACTAGAACAAGCAGGCGTTGATGGTCTTCACTTTGACGTGATGGATGGTCAATTTGTGCCTAACATATCGGTTGGGTTTCCAGTATTAGAGGCTGTGAGACGTGAGACTACTTTACCAATTGACGTACATCTGATGATTGCGCAACCTGAACGTTATATAGAACAATTTGCTCAAGCTGGGGCCGATTTTATTTCTGTTCATGTTGAAGCAACGCCACATATTCATCGTGCACTTGAACTCATCAAGTTACAAAATATTAAAGCAGGCGTTGTAATTAACCCAGGTACACCAGTAGAACTGATAAAGCCGGTGTTAAGTATTGTTGACTATGTCTTAGTGATGACAGTAAACCCGGGATTTGGTGGACAACATTTCATTCAAAGTTGTGTTGCAAAAGTTCAACAATTGGCAGAACTTAAAGCAATCAATTCCTATGATTTTGATATTGAAGTCGATGGTGGCATTAATGATCAAACAATTAAACTGTGTGCTGAAGCTGGTGCATCAATGTTTGTCGCTGGTTCTTACTTCTTTAAACATCATGACTATGCAGTTGTAACTCAAGATTTGAAAGGTTGAGACGTCATGAAAATCAATTTGCTTTGTGCGGATAGACATTTACCTATAGGTGTATTAGAACAGTATCGTAATGAAGCGTGGGCAGGTATTGACCGTGGTGCGCTTATATTGGTCGAACATGGAATAAACCCAGTTTATTCGGTTGGAGATTTTGATTCAGTTAGCGAGCATGAGCGACAACAATTAATTGAAAAATTAGATATTCATCCTGTTAAAGCAGAGAAAGATGATACGGATTTAGCTTTGGGAGTGGAGCAAGCTGTAGCACATGGTTATACGGATATTTTTATCTATGGCGCTACGGGTGGACGTTTAGATCATTTTATGGGAGCACTTCAGATATTACTTAAAAAACATTATCGTCGCCACGGAATTGCTATTAAAATGGTTGATGCCCAAAATGTCATTCAATTGTTGGAAATGGGACGACACAAAATAGCTAAAGATGAACATTTCCCTTATATTTCATTTATACCTGTCAACGGTGAAGTCGTACTTTCATTAGAAGGTTTTAAATACAATTTAGAACGACGACAATTAGAAATTGGTTCGACTTTAACAATTTCAAATGAAATTAATCATCCATATGCATGGATCGACATACATCAAGGACAAGTATTGCAAATAAGGAGTCGCGATAATGATTAACATAAGAGTAAACATAAAAGGAGCACATCGACTTAAAACGATGTGCTCCTTTATGACTAGATAATCAAACTAGTGAATTAACATGGTCACCACATATGATCATGTTAATGTGTGCATTATATTTATTAAACTCTAGTAACTTTACCAGATTTTAAAGCACGTGCAGAAACCCAAACTTTTTTAGGTTTTCCGTCTACAAGGATTCTAACTTTTTGAAGGTTAGCGTTCCATCTGCGTTTGTTCGCATTTAAAGCGTGTGAACGATGATTACCTGTTGATGCTTTACGACCAGTTACGTAACATTGTTTACCCATCAAAGTACCTCCTTTAATAAATATAAATACACTTAGATACTTATATACTTGAATAAGATACCATAATCACACTATATAAGCAAGAAAATTTCGTTTGATTTTCATTATTATCTATCGTTTACAAATTTTTGTGATATAATTGTTAGCTGTGGAGTTATATAGTATGATACTTTTAAAGATAAGTTAAAGTATAGTGAATGTGAGGACATAGCTAAAGCAAATAGCAAAGTTCCAAAATGAATAAGTAAATAAGATGAATCGGTCAGAGTTTGTCGACCAAGTTAAATTCAAGTTGAAAGAGATGTAATGGCTTGTCATAAGACAATGTTTAGCCATCATCTCAGCATGCGTCATTTTATATTTAACCAATAATCAGGAGGACTTTAAGATGACATTAGAAATTTCAAACGAATATGGCAAAATTGATATTTCAAATGAAGTAATAGCATCTGTGGTCGGTAGTAAAGCCGTAGAAAGTTATGGAATTGTAGGCATGGCTTCCAGACAGCAAGTGCGCGATGGAATTGCTGAAATATTAGGTCATGAAAATTACGCTAAAGGCATTGTAGTTCATGAAAACAATGGTATTTTAGATGTTGATATGTATATCATTGTTAGCTATGGTGTGAAAATTTCTGAAGTAGCTAATAATGTTCAATCTACAGTGAAATATACATTAGAGCAAGCACTTAATGTAAAGGTAAATTCAATTAATATATTTGTACAAGGTGTACGAGTGAATACTAAGGGCAAGAAGGTTTAGGAGGACAATCATAATGATTAGCGAAATAAATGGTAAATTATTTGCCGATATGATTATACAAGGGGCACAAAATTTATCTAATAATGCAGATTTGGTAGATTCATTAAACGTTTATCCTGTACCCGATGGTGATACAGGCACAAATATGAATCTGACGATAACGTCTGGAAGAGAAGAAGTTGAAAATAATCTTTCTCAAAATATTGGAGAATTGGGCAAAACGTTTTCTAAAGGTTTATTGATGGGTGCACGAGGAAACTCAGGCGTTATTTTGTCTCAATTATTCAGAGGTTTTTGTAAAAATATCGAAGATGCTAAAGTCATAGATGCACAACAATTTGCAGCTAGTTTTCAAGCGGGGGTAGATACAGCTTATAAAGCAGTGATGAAGCCGGTTGAAGGGACAATTTTAACTGTAGCTAAAGATGCTGCTAAGGGTGCTGTAGCAAAAGCGGAAGAGACTAGTGATATTATTGAAATTATGACACATACAATTGAAGAAGCTAAAAAATCATTGGATAACACTCCTAATTTATTAGCAGTACTAAAAGAGGTTGGTGTTGTTGACAGCGGTGGCAAAGGTTTACTATGTGTTTATGAAGGCTTTTTAAAAGGACTTAAAGGTGAGCAAGTTGAAGCTCAAGCACCTAAATTAGATACAGAAACATTTGTCAATGAGGAACATGATTTCCATGGTGTAATTAATACAGAAGATATTATTTATGGTTACTGCACAGAAATGATGGTGCGCTTTGGCAAAGACAAAAAGCCGTTCGATGAACAAGAATTTAGAAGTGATATGAGTAAATTCGGCGATTCGTTACTTGTCATTAACGATGATGAAATTGTAAAAGTTCATGTACATACCGAAACGCCAGGTGACGTTTTTAACTATGGACAACAGTATGGTGAGTTAATCAAGCTAAAAGTAGAGAACATGCGTGAGCAACATCGAGAAGTAATTCGCAAAGAAGCTAGTGGGAATCAAAAGAAACAAGATAAGCACGAAACAGTTGAAACAGCAATTATTACTATTTCTATGGGTGAAGGCATTTCAGAATTATTTAAATCGATGGGTGCAACACACATTATTAGCGGTGGACAAACGATGAATCCATCAACAGAAGATATTGTTAAAGTAATCGAACAGTCACAATGTAAACGTGCTATTATTTTGCCAAATAATAAAAATATTCTAATGGCTAGTGAACAAGCAGCAAGTATCGTTGATGCTGAGGCAATCGTAATTCCAACCAAATCCATTCCTCAAGGCATCGCAGCTTTATTCCAATATGATGAAGGCTCGTCATTAGAAGATAATAAGGCGCACATGGAAACGGCACTTGAAACTATTCAGTCTGGTTCTTTAACGTTTGCAGTTCGAGACACTAAAATTGATGGTGTTGAAATTAAAAAAGATGAATTTATGGGCTTAGCAGAAGATAAGATTGTGATTAGTGATGCCGATGAATTTGCTGCATTACAAGGCTTATTAAAGCAATTGCTAACAGATGATAGCGAAATTTTAACGGTTATAACTGGGAAAGATGCAACACAAGCCGTAACAGATGAACTTTCGGAATGGCTTGAGGAAAGTTATCCAGACTTAGAGGTTGAACTCCATGATGGTGGTCAACCAATATACAACTATTTATTATCAGTTGAGTAGTCTGTAACCATCTGTTCTCAATTGCAGATATGTGAAGATAATTTATTAGTGAACGGTTGACAATTTAAATGATATATAGTGAGATTTGTATTATTTGTACGATGTGTATCCATAAGTCAACTCATATGATGAGAGTGTTACAGAATTTTTATCTGTGCGCTCTCTTTCTATTTTAAAATATAAGATGGTAACATAAGTGTAGTGAATAATATGAAAAATAAACGAATCAAATATAAATAAAGCTTGTCATAATTTAGATATAATAAGGTGATTGATATGACTAAGGTAAATTTAATAGAGAGCCCGTATCCATTGTCTCATATAAAAGGACTAGGCCCTAAACGTATAGCAATATTAAATGAACTAAATATATATTCAGTTGGTGACTTAGTGTTGTATTTACCTACACGCTATGAAGACAATACAGTAGTTGATTTATCGACGGCTGAAGATCAAACGATGGTAACAGTTGAGGGTGAAGTTTATTCAATGCCAACCGTTGCATTTTTTGGACGTAATAAATCAAAATTAACGATACATTTAATGATTAACAATATTGCTGTTAAATGTGTGTTTTTCAATCAACCTTATTTAAAAAATAAAATCGCCTTAAATCAACGAGTTACGGTTAAAGGGAAATGGAATCGTGCTAAGCAAGAAATAAATGGTAACCGTATGTTCTTTAATCAGTCTAGCAGTAAACAGGACGAACTCGAACCCATTTATCGTATTAAAGATGGGATTAAACAAAAAAATATGCGGGATATGATACGCGAAGCGCTTCGTGATGTGAAAATTCATGAATGGCTTTCTGAGGATCTAAAAGCAAAATATAAGCTAGAATCTCTCGAATCAACAATCAAAATTTTACACCACCCAAAAGATAAGGCTGCGTTATTGCGTGCAAGACGTACATATGCCTTTACGGAATTGTTCATGTTTGAGTTGCGCATGCAGTGGTTGAACCGATTAGAAAAGGCCGCAGATAATGCAATAGAAATTAATTATGATTTAAGGCAAGTTAAAGACTTTATAGATGTGTTGCCTTTTGATTTAACAGATGCACAAAAACAAAGTGTGAATGAAATATTTAGAGATTTAAAAGCACCTATTCGAATGCATCGTTTATTGCAAGGTGATGTAGGATCAGGAAAGACAGTAGTTGCTGCGATTTGTATGTATGCCTTAAAAACAGCTGGATATCAGTCTGCACTTATGGTGCCAACGGAAATTTTAGCTGAGCAACATGCAGAAAGCTTAGTTAAACTTTTTGGTGAACGTATGAATGTTGCACTGTTAACTGGTTCGGTTAAAGGTAAGAAACGTCAGCTGTTATTAGAGCAATTAGCACAAGGTACGATTGACTGTGTAATTGGTACACACGCTCTGATTCAAGAAGATGTTCAGTTTAATAACATAGGATTAGTAATCACTGATGAACAACACCGTTTTGGTGTTAATCAACGACAATTACTGAGAGAAAAAGGTGCAATGACTAATGTCTTATTTATGACTGCAACACCTATTCCAAGAACACTAGCTATATCTGTTTTTGGAGAGATGGACGTATCCTCTATTAAACAGTTGCCTAAAGGACGAAAGCCTATTAAAACAAGCTGGGCGAAACACGAGCAATACGAACAAGTATTACATCAAATGACTTCAGAGTTACAAAAAGGTCGCCAAGCTTATGTGATTTGTCCGTTGATTGAGAGTTCTGAACATCTCGAAGATGTGCAAAATGTTGTCGCTATTTATGAATCGCTGCAGCACTATTATGGAGCTGAACGTGTCGGACTATTACACGGGAAATTATCAACAGAAGATAAAGACGACGTAATGAATCAATTTAGTTGTCATCAAATAGATATATTAGTATCAACAACCGTCGTTGAAGTAGGCGTAAATGTCCCAAATGCGACATTTATGATGATTTATGATGCTGATCGTTTTGGATTGTCGACATTACATCAATTGCGTGGTCGTGTGGGTCGTAGTGAACATCAAAGTTATTGCGTATTAATCGCTTCCCCAAAGACTGAAACTGGTATTGAACGCATGACGATAATGACACAGACGAATGATGGATTTGAGCTAAGTGAACGAGATTTAGAAATGCGAGGTCCAGGTGACTTCTTCGGTGTCAAACAAAGTGGTCTACCTGACTTCATGGTTGCCAATGTAGTTGAAGACTATCGCATGCTAGAAGTTGCCCGAGATGAAGCATCTGAATTAATACAATCTGGTGAATTTTTTACAGCAACATATCATCATTTACGCAGCTTTATAGAAGATCATTTGTTGCATACAAGTTTTGACTAATGACATATGCAAATTTTAAGCTCAACTTAGGTTATTTGTTGAGCTTTTTAAATATAAAATGTTATGATATGTGAAGATGTTTAAGACTTGGTACTAAATAAAAGGGGGGATGGCATGAAATTGAAAAAAAATGAACGACGCATCGCCATTCAACAAGCGATTGAGCATAACCCTTTTATCACTGATCATGAACTTTGTGAGCAATTCAGCGTCAGTATACAGACGATACGACTAGATCGTACACATCTCAAAATTCCAGAGTTGCGCAAGCGAATCAAATTGGTTGCTGAACAAAATTATCAACATTTAGAATCACTAGAAGCAAATGAAATATTTGGTGATATCATTAAGATGAATCCCAATATCGAGGCAGAATCGATCATTCATATTGCCTCAGATTCTGTCTTTTCAAAGAATAATATCGCACGAGGACATATTTTATTTGCACAAGCGAATTCATTATGTGTTGCTTTAATTCATAAACCGACTGTATTAACATCTGAAAGTAATGTAACGTTTGTCGAGAAAGTGAAATTAAATGATACAGTAAGAGCACGCGCTAAAGTGGTAAAGCATAGTGAAAACTATTATCATATTGATGTTACATCATATGTTAAAGAAATATTAGTTTTTAAAGGTCATTTTAAAATGTTCTATATAAGCGAGGATGAATATAATGGTTAAAATTGCAATTGATATGATGGGTGGCGACGATGCACCTGGTATTGTTTTAGAAGCAGTTGATCAAGCAATTAAAGATTTCAAAGATTTAGAAATCATTCTATTTGGGGATAAGCAACAATATACACTCAATCATGAACGTATAGAATTTAGGCATTGTACGGAAAAAATTGAAATGGAAGATGAGCCTGTAAGAGCAATTAAACGAAAAAAAGATAGCTCTATGGTCCGCATGGCTGAAGCAGTGAAAAATGGCGAAGCAGATGGTTGTGTTTCTGCTGGTAATACAGGTGCTTTAATGTCAGCGGGATTATTTATTGTTGGACGTATTAAAGGTGTTGCAAGACCAGCACTTGTTGTTACTTTGCCAACAATAAATGGTAAAGGATTTGTGTTCTTGGATGTAGGCGCGAATGCTGATGCTAAGCCAGAACATTTATTGCAATATGCACAATTAGGTAATATTTATGCACAAAAAATACGCGGTATTGCTGAACCTAAAGTATCATTATTGAATATTGGTACAGAAGCAGCTAAAGGCAATACCCTAACGAAAAAATCTTATACATTATTACAAGATGATGGTAGTTTTAATTTTACTGGTAATATTGAGGCTAAGACGTTGATGGATGGCACGACAGATGTTGTTGTTACCGATGGTTATACCGGAAACATGGTATTAAAAAATATTGAAGGTACAGCAAAGTCAATTGGCAAGATGTTAAAAGAAACATTATTAAGTAGCTTTAAAAATAAATTAGCTGCTTTAGTGTTAAAGAAAGATTTAGCTCATTTTGCTAAAAAAATGGATTATGCCGAATACGGTGGTTCAGTGCTATTAGGCCTTGATGGTACGGTAGTCAAAGCACATGGAGGATCAAATGCTAGAGCATTTTACTCTGCAATTAGACAAGCAAAAATTGCAGGGGAACAACATATTGTGCAAACAATGCGAGAAACGGTAGGTGCAAACGATGAGTAAAACAGCAATAATTTTTCCAGGTCAAGGTGCGCAAAAAGTTGGTATGGCTGAAGATTTATATCAACATAATGAAGCTGCAACGAAGATACTTAATCAATCCCAAGAAGTGATGGATTTTGATTTATTCGAAACCATGTTTACAGACCAAGAACAAAAATTAAGTCAAACAGAATATACGCAACCCGCGCTTGTTACGCATAGTATTGCATTACTGCATGCATTAGAACATATTGATGCAGATTATACGTTAGGACATAGCCTAGGCGAATATGCTAGTTTAGTGGCAGCCGGCGTACTTGACTTTGAGGATGCTGTAAAAATTGTGCGCAAACGTGGTCTATTAATGGCTCAAGCTTTTCCTAATGGTGTAGGTAGCATGGCAGCTGTCTTGGGGTTAGGCTATGAAGAGGTAAACCACATATGCCAAACCTTATCTACACAAGATGAAATCATCGAACCAGCAAACATTAATTGTCCAGGACAAATTGTAGTATCTGGCCATAAAACTTTAATAGATAAGCTTGTAGAAGAAGGAAAAGCTTTAGGAGCAAAACGCGTAATGCCTTTAGCTGTTTCTGGACCATTTCATTCTTCAATGATGCAGGTCATTGAAGATGCATTTTCTACATATATTGATCGATTTGAATGGCAGAATGCCAAATTCCCAGTAGTACAAAATGTGAATGCACTGGGTGAGACAGATGCACAAGTGATTAAAGAAAATATGGTTAAGCAATTATATTCACCAGTACAATTTATTCAATCTATTGAATGGTTGCTTGCACAAGGTGTCGATCATTTTATTGAAATAGGACCAGGAAAAGTACTATCAGGGTTAATCAAAAAAATTAACCGAGATGTTAAATTAACGTCAATTCAAACTATAGAAGATGTGAAAGGATGGAATCAAAATGGCTAAAAGTGCATTAGTTACAGGTGCTTCTCGCGGAATTGGACGAAGCATTGCATTACAATTAGCAAGTGAAGGTTACAATGTTGCAGTAAATTATGCTGGCAATAAAGAAAAAGCAGAGGAAGTCGTATCCGAAATAAAAGAACTTGGTGTGGATGCTTTTGCGATACAAGCAAATGTAGCAAATGGTGATGAAGTAAAAGCGATGATAAAAGAAGTTGTAGCACAATTTGGCGCGATTGATGTGCTTGTTAATAATGCTGGTATTACAAGAGATAATTTATTAATGCGTATGAAAGAACAAGAATGGGATGATGTGATTGATACCAACTTAAAAGGTACATTCAATTGTATTCAAAAAGTGACGCCACAAATGTTGCGTCAACGCAGTGGTGCAATTATCAATTTATCTAGTGTTGTTGGAGCAGTAGGAAATCCAGGACAAGCGAATTATGTTGCTACTAAAGCAGGTGTGATCGGCTTGACTAAATCTGCTGCACGTGAGCTTGCTTCACGAGGTATTACTGTTAATGCAGTAGCCCCAGGATTTATTGTGTCAGATATGACCGACGCACTTAACGATGATCTTAAAGAACAAATGCTACAACAAATACCATTAGCTAGATTTGGTCAAGATACTGATATCGCTAATACTGTCGCCTTTTTAGCATCAGATAAAGCTAAATATATTACAGGTCAAACCATTCATGTTAACGGCGGCATGTATATGTAAAGTATATATCGCATGTTCATTTAAAATATTTACGTCATGCTAAGTAGAATAACCAGATTTAACTATGTCTAAAATTCAAGCAGCATTTTAAAATTACCATAAAACTTTAGCTTGTATTTTGGCTTTTAAAATGGGAAAATGTAATAGTCTATGAATGGACTTTTTAAAGGAGGTGAATCGACGTGGAAAACTTCGACAAAGTAAAGGATATCATCGTTGACCGTTTAGGTGTAGATGCTGATAAAGTAACAGAAGACGCATCTTTTAAAGATGATTTAGGCGCTGACTCACTTGATATCGCTGAATTAGTAATGGAATTAGAAGACGAATTTGGTACTGAAATTCCAGATGAAGAAGCAGAAAAAATCAACACTGTTGGTGATGCTGTTAAATATATTAACAGTCTTGAAAAATAATAAAATGACATCTGGGTCGTCGAGGAGATGGCTCAGATTTTTTCTTTAGTTTTTAATTTAATTCACTTAAAATAGGGAGTGAAGTGTTTTATTATACACTGAATTAGGAGGTATCTGTGTGGCTAACGTAAAAAAAGATGAGATGATTAAAGATTTCAGACAACGGTTTGAACAAAAGATGAATGAATTAGGTATCCATTTTGATAATATAAAATTGTACCAACAAGCGTTTTCTCACTCTAGCTTTATTAATGATTTTAATATGAATCGTTTGGAGCATAATGAACGATTAGAATTTTTAGGAGATGCGGTATTAGAAGTGACGGTTTCACGTTATTTATTTGATAAACATCCGAACTTACCGGAAGGCAATTTGACAAAAATGCGTGCAACAATTGTATGTGAGCCCTCACTTGTAATATTTGCTAATAAAATTCAATTAAACCAATTAATATTATTAGGTAAAGGAGAAGAAAAAACGGGTGGTCGCACACGCCCTTCACTTATTTCTGATGCCTTTGAAGCATTTGTCGGTGCACTTTATTTGGATCAAGGATTAGGAGCTGTGTGGCATTTTGCTGAAAAAGTAATTTTCCCTTATGTAGAAGATGATGAACTTATTGGAGTTGTAGATTTTAAAACGCAGTTCCAGGAATTTGTTCATAGTCAAAATAAAGGGGATGTGATGTATCGTCTTGTTAAAGAAGAAGGGCCAGCACATCACCGTTTGTTTACATCTGAAGTGATATTAGAACAACAAGCGATAGCACATGGTCAAGGAAAGACTAAAAAAGAATCAGAACAAAAAGCAGCTGAACGCGCATATCATATTATGCGACAACATAAATAATGGCATTTCGACAATGTTTAAAATAAGCTGTTAACAAGCTTTATGTTTATAACTTAACAACGAGGTAAAGATTGAGGAGATTAACATGGTTTATTTAAAATCAATAGATGCCATTGGCTTTAAATCATTTGCAGAACATACAAATGTACAGTTTGATAAAGGCGTCACTGCTATCGTAGGGCCAAATGGAAGCGGTAAGAGTAATATCACCGATGCGATTAAATGGGTGTTGGGTGAACAATCAGCCAAATCTTTACGTGGTTCTAAAATGGAAGATATTATTTTTTCTGGTGCAGAACATCGTAAGGCACAAAATTTTGCTGAAGTAAAACTACATTTGGATAATGCCAAAAAAGATTTGCAAATAGATGCAGATGAAGTCGTTGTCACTCGACGTTTATATCGCAGTGGTGAAAGTGAATATTTTTTAAATAATGAGCGTGCTAGATTAAAGGATATTGTAGATTTATTTTTAGATTCTGGGTTAGGTAAAGATGCTTTTAGCATTATTTCACAAGGTCGAGTTGATGAAATTTTAAACGCGAAACCAATAGATCGTCGTCAAATTCTTGAAGAATCTGCAGGTGTATTAAAGTATAAAAAGCGTAAGGCAGAGTCAGTTCAGAAACTTGATCAAACTGAAGATAACCTCACACGTGTGGAAGATATTCTATATGATTTAGAGGGACGCGTTGAGCCTTTAAAAGAAGAAGCTGCCATCGCAAAAGAATATTTGCAATTGACGAAAGAAATGAAAGAAAGCGATGTAATCGTTACTGTTTATGATATCGATACTTATACTGAAGACAATGAGCAGTTGGATGGACGCTTGAACGAGCTAAAAAGTCAACAAGCTCAAAAGGAAAGCAGTCAAGCACAAGTAAAACAACAATTACAAAAATATAAAGGTACTCGTCAACATATAGACAATCAACTGGAACAGTTAAATAAAGATTTAGTACAGACAACTGAAGATTATGAAAAATTTTCTGGTCAATTGAATGTACTTGAAGAGCGCAAAAAGAATCAGTCGGCTACCAATGCCCGTTATGAAGAAGAACAGGACAATTTGCAACAACAATTAGACAAGCTAAAGATAGAAGAACAGCAAGCAAAGGAACAACTTGAAACACTAAAAAAGAAACAAAAAGAGTTAAATTCAATAATTCAAACGTTAGAGAGTCAGTTATATTCTTCGGATGAACAACATGATGAAAAATTAGAGAACATCAAAAACGACTACTACGCTTTGATGTCTGAACAATCAGATGTCAACAATGATATTCGCTTTTTAGAACATACAATTAGTGAAAATGAAGCTAAAAAATCACGTCTTGATTCACGATTACTAGAAGCGTTTAACCAATTAAAAGAAATACAAAATGATGTGGCAGAAACTACAAAAGCATATAAGCAAGCTAAATCAAAGTTAACCCATGCTGAAAATGAAATTAAACGCCTTGAGCAACAAATGACCCAAGCTAAAAAACGTCAAACAGAACAAGAAAATCAATTATATCAAGCCTATCGTTATACAGATAAGTTAAAGTCAAGAATTGATAGTTTAGCTATTCAAGAAGAGGATTATACTTATTTCTTTAATGGGGTCAAACATGTGCTAAAAGCGAAAGATAAAGCATTAGATGGAATCCATGGTGCTGTAGCCGAAGTTATCCAAGTACCTTCGCAATTAACTCAAGCGATAGAAACGGCTCTAGGTGCTTCACTTCAACATATTATTGTGACATCTGAACAAGATGGGCGTCATGCAATTCAATATTTGAAGCAACGTAACTTAGGACGTGCAACGTTTTTACCGCTGAATGTGATACAACCTCGCCGAGTTGCGCAAGAAATTAAACAAACTGCACAACAAGCAGAAGGGTTTGTGAATATTGCTGCAGATGCGGTTAATGTTCATGCATCATATCGCAATATTGTTGAGAATTTATTAGGAAACACGATTATTATTGATAATTTAAAACACGCGAATGATTTGGCTCGTCAAATTCATTATCGGACGCGTATTGTGACGTTAGAGGGAGATATTGTTAACCCAGGCGGCTCTATGACTGGTGGAGGCGCTCGTAAAACGAAAAGCATATTGACCCAAAAAGATGAATTAAGTCAAATGCGTGCACAACTACAAGAATATGAAAGACAAACTCAACAATTTGAACAAGCGTTACAACAACAGAAATCGCAAACTGAACAGTTAGGTAATCAATATTTAGAAGTAAGTCAACAGTTTAATCAATTCAAAGCGCAAGTACACAATTACGAATTATCATTAGACCGCTTAACAACACAAGAACAACATTTAAAAGATGAACATGAAGAATTTGAGTTTGAGAAAAATGATGGCTACCGAAGTGAAAATAGTCGTCAAACCTTAGTAGAGAAACAACAGCGTTTACAGACAATACAAACAAAGTTAACTCAATTAGAAAATGACATTGAGCATTATACGCAATTAACAAAAGAAGATAAGGCATCAACGACTCAAACACAGCAAACATTGAACCAAAAACGTTCAGATCTTGCAGTTATCAAAGAGCGAATTCAAACGCAACGTGATGCTTTAGAACGTCTCACACAGCAACAAGCACAAACAACAAAAGAAATGACCAATGTTGCTGACAAAATTAAATTATTTAATTCAGATGAGATGATGGGGCAAGAAGTATTTGATAAATTACAAGCTCAAATCAACGATAAGCAACAAGAAAGAACCATATTAAACGATAAATTAACGGAACTTAAAGAACAGCGACAATTATTAAATAATAATATTGAAGACAGTGAACAGCAATTACAAAGCTATCATCAAGATATTTTATCAATAGAGAGTTATTACCAAGATATTAAAGCAAAGCAATCTAAACTTGATGTGCTGATTAATCACGCAATTGAACACCTTAATGAACAGTATCAATTGACTGTTGAGCGTGCACGTGATTTATATAAAGCTGAAGAGCCGATTGAGTCATTGCGTAAAAAGGTTAAACTTACAAAAATGTCTATCGATGAACTAGGACATGTCAATATCAATGCAATTGAACAATTTGAGGAACTCAATGAACGCTATACCTTTTTAAATGAGCAGCGTACCGATTTAAGAGAAGCTAAAGAAACACTGGAACAAATTATTTCAGAAATGGACCAAGAGGTTGCAGGACGCTTTAAAGCAACATTCCATCAAGTACAAACACATTTTACAAACGTCTTTAAATCGCTATTTGGTGGTGGACATGCTAAGTTAGAATTGACCGAAGATGATTATTTAGCAGCAGGTGTAGATATTATTGTGCAACCGCCAGGTAAGAATTTACAACATCTATCTTTACTTAGTGGTGGTGAACGTGCATTAAGTGCGATTGCTTTACTCTTTGCAATATTGAAAGTTCGTTCTGCACCTTTTGTTATTTTAGATGAGGTTGAAGCAGCGCTTGATGAAGCTAATGTTATTCGCTATGCCCGGTATTTAAATGAATTATCAGATGAAACACAGTTTATCGTTATTACACATCGTAAAGGTACGATGGAATATGCTGATAGACTATACGGTGTTACGATGCAAGAATCTGGGGTATCGAATTTAGTTAGCGTAAACTTAAACACTATAGATGAAGTAATGAAGGAGGAACTAGAATGAGTTTTTTTAAAAAATTAAAAGATAAGTTTTCTAGTAAGCCTAATGATGATAAAGAAAGAGATTTAACAGATAAAAGTGATGAGGAACAACAACTCTCATCAGATACATCGGCCGATAGTCCAGCTGATTCAGAACCAGCTAAAAAGAAACCGAGAAAATTGAGCGAAGCTGATTTTGATGAAGATGGCTTAATATCAATTGAAGACTTTGAAGAAATTGAGGCACAAAAAATTGGTGCTAAATTTAAAGCTGGTCTTGAAAAGTCACGACAAAATTTCCAAGAACAATTAAATAATCTTATAGCACGCTATCGTAAAGTAGATGAAGATTTCTTTGAAGCTTTAGAAGAAATGCTAATCACTGCTGACGTTGGTTTCAATACGGTAATGCAGTTAACTGATGAATTGCGTACGGAAGCACAACGACGTAATATTCAAGACACAGCTGATTTAAGAGAAGTAATTGTTGAAAAAATTGTCGAAATTTATCATCAAGAGGATGACCAATCAGAAGTGATGAATCTCGAAGATGGTCGCTTGAATGTTATTTTAATGGTTGGTGTTAATGGTGTGGGTAAAACAACAACTATTGGTAAATTAGCATATCGTTATAAAATGGAAGGCAAAAAAGTAATGCTCGCTGCTGGAGATACATTTAGAGCCGGCGCTATTCAACAACTTAAAGTATGGGGAGAACGTGTTGGCGTTGATGTTGTAAGCCAAAGTGAAGGTTCAGACCCTGCAGCTGTCATGTATGATGCTATTAATGCAGCGAAAAATAAAGGCGTGGATATTTTAATTTGTGATACGGCTGGACGTTTACAAAACAAAGCGAACTTGATGCAAGAATTAGATAAAATGAAACGTGTTATTGGTAGAGCTGTGCCAGGTGCACCGCATGAAGCATTACTATGTCTGGATGCTACGACAGGACAAAATGCGTTATCACAAGCCCGTTCATTCAAAGAAGTTACAAATGTATCAGGTATTGTGCTTACGAAACTTGATGGTACTGCTAAAGGTGGTATCGTCTTAGCCATTAGAAATGAATTGCATATTCCAGTGAAATACGTGGGTCTAGGTGAACAACTTGACGATTTACAACCTTTCAATCCTGAAAGCTATGTATATGGTTTATTTGCTGATATGATTGAACAAAATGAAGAAATACCTGAGCAACAACAAGAAACAGCAGCTAATGAGGGAAATAACCATGAGTGATTATGATTTAGTCAAAACGTTACGCATGAATTATTTATTTGATTTCTATCAAGCATTATTAACCAAAAAACAACGCAATTACTTGGAACTCTTCTATTTACAAGATTTTTCATTAAGCGAAATTGCGGATACATTTGAAGTGAGCAGGCAAGCAGTTTATGATAATATAAGAAGAACTGGTGATCTAGTAGAAGATTATGAGCAGAAGCTTAAACTATATGAAAAATTTGAACAACGACGTCAACTATACTATCAAATGAAGCAAGTCATACATCAACCAGATAAAGTAAAAGACTATATTGAACAATTAGAAGAACTAGAATAAATAAGGAGGGCAATATCATGGCATTCGAAGGATTGTCCGAGCGATTGCAAGCCACGATGCAAAAAATGCGTGGTAAAGGAAAAGTAACAGAAGCTGATATTAAAACAATGATGCGTGAAGTACGACTCGCATTGTTAGAAGCAGATGTTAACTTTAAGGTTGTAAAACAATTTATTAATACTGTGTCAGAACGCGCATTAGGCTCAGATGTCATGCAGTCATTAACGCCTGGTCAACAGGTAATAAAAATAGTCCAAGATGAGTTAACACAGCTCATGGGTGGTGAAAATACGACGATTAAAATGGCAAACAAACCACCAACTGTAGTGATGATGGTAGGTTTACAAGGTGCAGGTAAAACAACTACTGCTGGTAAATTAGCCCTTTTAATGCGTAAAAAATACAATAAAAAGCCAATGCTTGTAGCAGGAGACATTTATCGTCCAGCTGCTATAGATCAGTTACAAACAGTGGGTAAACAACTAGATGTTCCAGTATACAGTGAAGGTGATCAAGTTAAACCACAACAAATTGTTGAAAATGCTTTAAAACATGCCAAAGAGGAACATTTAGATTTTGTCATTATCGATACAGCTGGTCGTTTGCATATCGATGAAGCATTAATGAATGAATTACAAGAAGTTAAAGCGATTTCTAAACCAGATGAAGTCATGTTAGTTGTCGATGCAATGACAGGTCAAGATGCAGTTAATGTAGCACAATCATTTGATGAACAGCTAGATGTAACTGGTGTGACATTAACAAAGTTAGATGGGGACACACGCGGTGGTGCAGCGTTATCTATTCGTTCAGTGACACAAAAACCAATTAAATTTGTCGGTATGAGTGAAAAAATGGATGGACTAGAGCTGTTCCATCCTGAACGTATGGCTTCACGTATTTTAGGTATGGGTGATGTTCTAAGTTTAATAGAAAAAGCGCAGCAAGATGTTGATCAAGAAAAAGCGAAAGATTTAGAGAAAAAAATGCGTGATTCCTCATTTACGTTAGAGGATTTCTTAGACCAATTAGATCAGGTGAAAAACTTAGGACCGCTAGATGATATTATGAAAATGATTCCTGGTATGAACAAGATGAAAGGTATGAATAAGTTAAATATGGACGATAAGCAAATTGACCATATTAAAGCAATTATTCAATCCATGACGCCAATGGAAAGAGCAAATCCTGCAACGTTAAACGTATCACGTAAAAAGCGAATTGCTAAAGGTTCTGGACGTTCATTACAAGAGGTCAATCGTTTAATGAAACAATTTAATGATATGAAGAAAATGATGAAACAATTTACTGGTGGTGGCAAGGGTAAAAAGGGTAAACGTAGCCAAATGCAAAATATGCTAAAAGGTATGAATTTACCATTTTAAACCCATTAAAATCAGTCTGGAAATAAATAATTGTTAACAAGTTGAAGCAGGCAATTTCTATTAATTTTCAATAGAAATTGCCTGCTTCTTTTTTTATATTAACCGCTATTAAAACAATGTTCAGTGCTTTTAACTACTATCATAGGAGCATAAAGACGATTTTTAATTTCAAATCATTTTATGCGCTTATTTTGGAATTATGTCCCCATTTGTAATCTTAGTATGTTTTTTTAGCCAAAAAGTAATAGCATCATGTATAATTGTAAACACGAAATTATTTATAGTTAACAATATGGTGATGATAATGATTGAAACAATGACAAAAATAACGCAATATAGTAAAACACAACCTCATAATCGTGCATTAATCATAAATAATAATCATTTAACATATAAAGAACTTAATCATAAAATAATACAAGCATGTGGTGAGATGCCTTACTCGATACATAATAAAAGAGTAGGCTTAATGCACCCATCGTCAATGGTGAGAATAGTACATTATTTTATGGTGCATCAACTTGGAGGTATTCCAGTAATGATGAATTCGCAATGGCATCAGTCTATGGTTGCTGATGTAACAACTCAATGTCATATTCATATGATTATTGATGCTTCAGGCTATCATAAAACGGAATACTATGATGATGATACGTTAATACAACAGCCTAATCAGTTATTGCACATTGGTTTTACTTCAGGGACAACAGGGTTACCAAAAGCTTATTACAGAAATGAACCTTCTTGGATAGCGTCTTATAAAATGAACGAAACACTCATCAGTCAAAATCATGATGTTTTAGTGGCACCTGGGCCAATAGAGCACTCATTAACACTTTACACATGTATGTATGCACTTTATAGTGGGCGTACTTTTAGCGGGCAAGATGATTTTGATGCTAAGCAATTAATTCAATCACTTGAATCCACAAATCAGGCAACAATGGCCTTATTTGTTGTACCTACCATGTTGTCGACAATCCTTACTTATGACTTGTCGCATATTTCAATAGGCACGATATTGAGCAGTGGCGCAAAATTATCTACATCACTTTATCGTCGTATTCAAGATATAATGCCATCGGTTCATGTTGTAGAATTCTTTGGTACTTCTGAAGCAAGTTTTATCAGTTATAACTATAACCGTCATGCGCCATTAGATTCGGTTGGAAAGATATGTGAAAGTGTTGATATAAAGTTGACACACGTAGATAAACAAGGCATTGGTATGTTATCCATTAATAGTAAAATGGCTTTCAGTGGCTATATAGATCATACAAACTACAATCATATTGATTGGCTAGAGACGGGAGATTTTGCTTATGTGGATAAACAAGGCTTTCTCTATTTAATGAGTCGGCACAATGAACGTTTAATCATTGGTGGTAACAATATTTATCCGGCACGTATTGAACGGCTGTTACATAATCATCCGGATATAGATGAAGCAATCATCATTGGTAGACCGCATGCTAAATTTGGTGAAGTAGCAGTTTTGCTTTATACGGGAGAGGTTGCATTAACTTACCAAGATATTCGACAGTATTTAATTTCAAAAGTGACAAGATATGAAATACCTTCAATCGTACAACGTGTTAAAGAAATGACTTATACAGAAAGCGGTAAAATAGCACGGCATATGATGCAAGAAAAATACATAAAAGGGGAATTATCTACATGAGAGAAGCCGTTATTGTTGCAGCCAAACGCACAGCATTTGGTAAGTATGCGGGTCAACTTAAACATTTAGAACCAGAACAATTATTACTTCCACTATTTCAATTTTATCAGAATAAATATCCCAATATATGTGGTCATATTCAGGATGTTATCATTGGTAATACAGTAGGGAATGGAGGTAATGTGGCACGTAAATCATTGTTGACGGCAAATTTAGAATACGGCATACCTGGTTTAACATTGGATCGCCAATGTGGTTCGGGGTTGGAAAGTGTCATTTATGCATGTCGGATGATTCAATGTGGTGCAGGGTCAGTATATCTAGCTGGTGGCGTTGAAAGTACAAGTCGTGCGCCTTGGAAAATTAAAAGACCTCAATCAGTTTATGATACTAACTTACCTCAATTTTATGAGCGTGCTTCTTTTGCACCTGATAATCAAGATGTTTCAATGATTCAAGCGGCTGAAAATGTAGCGCAACATTATCATATAAGCCGTGATGAACAAGATGAATTTGCTTTTCGCAGTCATCAGAAGACTGCATCCTTTTATCAAAACGGTAAAATTAAGAAAGAGATTGTTCCGATTCACTCAAAAGGACAAACTTTTGCGCAAGATGAAAGTTTAAAACCACGATTAACACCAGCTAAATTTAGTCGATTTAAGCCACTTTTGCCAGGAGGAACGGTAACTGTAGGAAATAGTTGTATGAAAAATGATGGTGCAGCTTTGATATTGGTCTTAGAGAAACAACTCGCAAAACGATTTGGATTTAGCGAAGGACTCGTCTTTAAGCAAGCTGTAACAAAAGGTGTTGATCCAACCATGCTAGGCATTGGTCCAGTTGCTGCTGTCCAACAATTATTAACACAAACGCCTTTTTCTATAAATGATATTAATACATTTGAAATTAATGAGGCATTTAGTTCACAGGTATTAGCTTGTCAGCAACAATTACATATACCTATAGATAAACTCAATATTTGGGGAGGTGCGATAGCGACTGGTCATCCATACGCAGCGAGTGGTGCAGCGCTAATAACACGCTTATTTAATATGGAAGATAAGATGACGAGCATTGCTACAATGGGCATTGGAGGAGGAATGGGTAATGCGGCCCTCTTACAACGAGAACACTTTTAAAACCATTCAATTTATTGAAGCGGATGTACGTGCATATTGCGCTTTATTCCAACAACAATATACCGGCAAAGTACCTGTATTGATGTGTGCACAACTATGGCCTCATTTTGATTTATTTAGCCAGTTTCTTAACGATAAAATCATATTAACTGAAACTCGTGTGGCTAAAAATAAAGAGTTAATTGTCGATCAGTCATACCATGCACATTTAACGTGTATATCACAACGTCAAATCAAGAATATTACAAAATATCAGTTTTGTTTACAGCTTATTATACAAGAAGAGGTATGTGTTGAAATTGAGCAAACCTTTATTAAAGAAGGTGGTAGCGGTGCAGTTTGATTCAAAGATGGTACACACATATTTAAGGCTTGTTCATGATAAAAATCCATTACACTCACATATTGTGCCAGGACAACTTGTTTGTGAATATATTTTTCAAAATTATCAACTGACATGGTCTTCCTTCAAAGTAAAATATCAACGACCTATTCAGATTAATGAAAAATTATATATACAAAAAGAGCAGCAATCGGTAAAAGTATTCAATCAGCAACACGAACTAAAATTAATCATTTATAATAGACTTTAATAAGCGATGGCATTGAGATAATATTATCTTCAAATTTAACAGATGATTTAAGCTTTATGATAACAACACTTTTAATAGCACATTGGTCAAAAAAGTGAGATACATTTACAGAGTTAAAATTGGTAAAGAAAAAACTCTTTACAAAGTATAATAGACCTGTTAATATTTATTCTTGTAGAAAATAAATATTGAAATTTAAAGGAGCGTTTTATCAATGGCAGTTAAAATTCGTTTAACACGTTTAGGTTCTAAAAGAAATCCATTTTATCGTATCGTAGTAGCAGATGCACGTGCACCACGTGATGGACGTATTATCGAACAAATCGGTACATACAATCCAGCACATGTTAATGCACCAGAAGTTAAAATCGATGAAGAATTAGCATTAAAATGGTTAAAAGATGGTGCAAAACCAACAGATACAGTTCATAATATTTTATCAAAAGAAGGTATTATGAAAAAATTTGACGAACAAAAACACGCTAAATAATTAGCTTGTACTATAATTGCTGAATTTTATAAAGGCCGGGACAAACATAACTGTCTCGGCCTATTTTAAAAAGGTAAAAGTATATAGTTAGCGGCATTCATAACTTTAATGACCGAGGGAGCGAAGATAATGCAAGTTGAAGTTGGACAGATTGTAAATACGCATGGTATTAAGGGCGAAGTAAAAGTAAAATCTCATTCTGATTTTACAGATACGCGTTTTCAACCAGGAGAAGTATTAACCTTAAAGCACAATAACGACAATGTTGAGTTAACAGTGACATCATATCGTATTCATAAAGGCTTCCACATGCTAAAATTTGAAGGATTTGATAATATCAATGATGTTGAATCATATAAAGGTGACTATTTGTATCAAGAGCGAGATCATGAAGGCATTGAATTAGCAGAGCATGAATTTTATTATTCTGACATCATAGGATGTACGGTTTTTAATGGAGAAATACCTATTGGGCGTGTCACAAATATTATTGAAACCGGTGCGAATGATGTCTGGGTAGTAAAAGGCGATAAGGAATATATGATTCCTTATATTGCTGATGTAGTTAAAGATGTTGATATTGAAAATAAAACGATTATGATCACACCGTTAGAAGGGTTGTTAGATTAATGAAAATTGATTATTTAACGTTATTCCCCGAAATGTTTGAAGGCGTGCTTAACCATTCGATTTTAAAACGTGCACAGGATAAAGGAATCATCAATGTGAATACAATTAATTTTAGAGATTATGCAGTCAATAAACATAATCAAGTTGATGACTACCCTTTTGGTGGTGGGCAAGGTATGGTGCTGAAGCCAGAACCTGTGTTCAATGCAATGAAAGATATTCAGCATAATGATGAGACACGTGTTATCCTGATGTGTCCTCAAGGGCGTCCATTTACACAAAAGATTGCGCAAGAACTAAGCTCGACTGAGCATATTGTCTTTATTTGCGGTCATTACGAAGGATATGATGAACGTATTCGAGAACATCTTGTTACAGATGAAATTTCTATGGGTGATTATGTCTTAACAGGTGGTGAGCTACCAGCTATGACTATGACGGACGCTATTGTGCGCTTAATTCCTGGTGTCCTTGGTAACCAACAATCTCATCAAGACGACTCGTTTTCAGATGGCTTACTAGAATTCCCGCAATACACGCGTCCAAGAGAATTTCAAGGTATGACTGTACCCGACGTATTATTATCAGGAAATCATGCACACATTGAAAAATGGAGACATAAACAAAAACTTATACGCACATATCTTAAGCGTCCGGATTTATTAATGGCTTATCCTCTAAGTGAACAAGATAAAGAAATAATAGAAAGCTTTAAAAAGCAATTGAAAAAAGGCTGACCATGTGCTAACATAGTTTAAGTGTGAAAAGACACTAAAAATCACTATGATCCGCTGCTATACTTTTGTCTAGGCAAGAACATAGGTTGAAGGAGAGAAATTATAATGAGTAATCATAAGTTAATTGAAGCAGTAACAAAATCACAATTACGTACAGATTTACCTTCATTCCGTACAGGTGACACTTTACGTGTACACGTACGTATTATTGAAGGTTCACGTGAACGTATCCAAGTTTTCGAAGGTGTTGTAATTAAACGCCGTGGTGGAGGAATTTCTGAAACATTTACAGTTCGTAAAATTTCTTCAGGTGTTGGTGTGGAACGTACTTTCCCATTACACACGCCAAAAATCGAAAAAATCGAAGTTAAACGTCGTGGTAAAGTTCGTCGTGCTAAATTATACTACTTACGTAATTTACGTGGTAAAGCTGCTAGAATCCAAGAAATTCGTTAATCAGCATATCGAAGGTAATGATAAGACAAGGGTTAGTGTAATGCTTGTCATATACAAGAACTTCCAGCCTCATGTATGGTTTGCAGAGGCTGGAAGTTTTTCAATTTGAAATAGGCTATAAAAGTGCTCATAGAATAAAAAGTCACAGATACATGTTAATATTTAGTCCTATAATAAGGAGCGGAACAGACTTGATTATGAATCTGTGCCGCTCCTTATAAATTTTAGGTTTTCTGTCCCGGTTTGTTATACTTTTCTTTTAACCCAAAAACGAAATGCAATACTTAAAAATATTCCAAGTATACTCATGATGAAAAGTAAATGCCAGTGTGGAGGTGTATAGGTTAATCTGATATGTGTGTCTCCTTTGTTAACTGGAATTGCTGTCATAATACCATTCACTTTCTTAACATCTTCGTGGCGACCATTTACAGTAGCCTTCATGCCATCTGCATAAACCATAGGGAGAACGACATAGCCAGATGTTGATTTTGATTTCGAAATCGTATAACCGTTTTTATTTTCTTTTACACTAACAGCTTTTAAGTCTTTTGCTGATTGTTGCAAGGACGAGTAATCTTCGCCATATATTCCTTTAACTGATAAGCGATAAGTTCCTTGAGATAGATGTATATTTAGCTTATCAGCCGCTTTTACACGCATCGTGACGGGTGTAACAAAACGACGATATTTGTATGTTAATTCATTACGATTTTGCGCATATTCATTTACACCAACTTCATGATTTTTATCAGGTGTGAGCAACTCAACATCCATTTCAACATATAAATCTTTATATTTTTTAGCTACGTTTTTAGGTAAGGTATACGTAACGCCACCGTTATTTTTATCTACTTTTAAATGAGAATGATTTTGCCAAGTTGCATTATGAGTAGACCGCTTTGCTTCATCTATTAAATTTTGATTAGCTTTAAACGCTGTGTTTGCTTTAATTGAAGCATCGCTAGGGACGATGCCTTGTAACATGGCTTGCTCTCTATCTAACGGTGATTTTAAATCAGACGCATTAAATACTTTATTTGTTACATGGGCTGCAGGATAGTTTATTGTGTTTTTAGAATGGATTAATGTATCATTACCGTATTTAATAGTGTCTATCTTTTTAAATCCATAGGGTATATTGAGATCATTTGGATGTCTAAAACGATCTTGAACATTCCAGAGTGCTTCTAAATTCGCACGATTACTCAAATAACGATATGTACTATTTTTATCAACCGGCATATTGATTTGCATAAGATGATCATAGTAGTTTAAGATACTTCCATCAAAAATACTTGAATATAAGGATATGCCGTTATAATGATAAATAAATGGTGAGTTTAAAGCATAGAATGACATATAATCAATACGATGTAGTGGATTGTTATTTTTGTGATTAATCTGCTGAATTACTTTTGCAAGCTTCGTATTATAATAACTTGGATCTGTGATCGTTGACATCGTCGTTGAGTATGGACCTATCGTACGTTTACTTGATTCAATTGTCATCACGACTTGTTGAACAAAGAAGATGACAACGATACCAAGTAAAACCAATGGATGATAAAGCCATTTTTTTCTCCAAACTAACAAGGCTAAGATAATAATAAGTATGAGTGAGATTAGCATCCAATTGACAAAATGTTCCGCAAATAGATATCGACATAAGCCAAAGATAAATACAGGAATAGCAGTAAAGCAATACTGTTTTATCGATAATTCTGATATATGTTGGATATATAAAGCCATTAAAGCACTTGTTGAAAGCACTAAGAAGTATACCCAACGCCTTTGAGGCAATGAAAAGCCATTAAATGCGCTATCAAAATATTGTGTTAATGATCCGATTAATAAAAACCAAGTGATGATCGCGAATAATTTATAATAATAATGCTTATACAACTTGAAGCTTAACAAAGCGACAAGTGCAATAATCGAAATTGTGATGTAAAAGCCATTAGAAAAAATATAATAATTATCCTGTGTTAAATCGGTAAACAGACTGATTTTAAAATCAGAGTTTTGTTGTCTGTCATTATTTAAAAAGGATGATACTCCCGTATAAAAGCCAATGATACTTGAAAATAGTGCTAGTATCGTACCAAACATAAGTAGATAAAACTTTTGCCAACGTGTAACGATATCATAGCGATATTCAAAAATAATACGTAATAAGAAATATATTCCTAAAACAATCGCTTGATAATAACTAAAATAGAAATTAGAAAATAATGTTATAGCTATTGCGACGATAAAAACGCCTATCTTACCACGTTGAAAAAATCTTTCCATCCCCCACAATGAGAGTGGTAAAAAAATTAATAAATCTCCATAAAATGACCACGTGAAATTATAATAAAGACCAACAGTTGATGCGCCATATAAAATCGTGGCTATCATCAAGGGTGCTTGTTTTAATTTTAAATATCTAAAATAATAAAATGCACAAATAAATGTCAATAGTGAACGACCTAAAGCAACAATAAGTTGATTGAATGGCCAAAATCCAATGACATGAGGATTCCAATGTAATAAGCGTTCGCCCAACCATATCATGATAAAGTTACACCACATTGTTGGCGATAGCGAATAATAATAGGCAAGACTTTTAACATAATCGCCACCCAAACCAAATGAGTGATCATAAAATCCTTTTAATTGTGTGTAATGTTCATATAAATACATTTGAAAAGGCATCATTTGTCTAAAACCATCACCAACACCACTAAATACATATCCCTTACTTATCCAATCTTTAATAAAAGGAAAATAAATGATTAGTGTTGCTATAAATGAGATTAAAGTGATCATTACAAATGTCTTCATCGCTTGAACAGTTCTTTTTTGCATCACGTTATTCCTCATCTTTCCTTTTTTTAGTGAAAATACGTGTGATCATTATGCTACAAAGGATACTTATTGATGATAACAGCAGCATGACTATCCAATGTGGTGGTAAATATTTAATGATAATTGAAGTTGTACTTTTCTTAACAGGAATACCTGTCATCATGGTGTTTACTCTGATTGGATTGATACGTTTACCATCTACATACGCCATCATACCTTTACGATAAGGTATATTAACAACCGCCATTCCTTGTAAATGTGGAGCTAAAGTAATACGAACGCCATCGTGAATATCTTGATAACGATGGTCAAAATTAGCTTGACGATGCGTCTGAACTAACTTATGATAATTTTCACCATGTAACGAAATTAACTTCATATCAAATGTACCAGAAGGTGTGAGCTGAATGCTAATATTACCATTCTCATCAGGTTGCGTGCGATACAATTGTGTATTGACGCCTGTGCGATACGTAGATTGATTATACAACCTGTGATTAACATAACCATTGATAGCTACACTATAATTACTATCGGGTTGACCACGTTTAATATACATAGTGAGATAAAAATCAGTGTAGTGTTGACGTATTGATTTGGGTACATGTAATTTAATCATGCCACCTTGTTGGCTGTTTACTTTTATATGTTTATTAGATAAGCATTGAATATGTTGGGATGATTGTGAAACTTTATTTAATAAATTTTTACTGTGCTTACGATAATTGTTTCCACCATTATGTACAATGACACCATCTAACATGGCATGTTCTCTATCAATCGAAGTTTTTATTGACTGGTCATTATAAAGATGGTTGGTCACTTTCACTGCAGGTAAATTCAATTTATTTTCATATATGGCATATTGTCCACTTGATTTTATCTTTTGAAAATAGGCAGGTAAATTATTTTGATAGTCTTTTAACATCATATAACGAACAGAGAATAAACTTGCAATATTTTGACGTCCATTAGTAGATTGATAACGACTTAATGATTCTTCAGCTAAATTAATTTTCAAGTTATCATAATATAAATCTAAAATATTATGATGAAAAATACTTGAATACAGACTTAAGCCTTTAAACTTCTGATACATAGGTGTATTATCTTGCTCATTGACACGCCAATCAATACGCTCCCATGGCTCTTTTGTATGTGTCATATATGATAAAAGCTGCTGTTGTAACTCAGAATTGTATAGGCTAGAATGGATATACATATTATTCGCACGCTGTTCGTGATCTTTAAAATAAATTTGATTTTTAATAAAAACAGCAGAAACAAGAATACTTAATGAAATAATGGAAAATACATAAATCTGCTTTATTATTAAACGTGATGTAGCATCTTTTATGATTAAAGTGAATAGTCCAATCAAAGAAACTATGGGCACTAAAACTAACCAAGGGACATATTGATGATAAACAATGACGCTAATAAAAACAGCTGATTGTGCTACAATATTTGTCCATATATACGTTTTTAAACGAATTGTACTAAAATATTTTATAAACAGTCCGATAACCATCGCAGAATTAAACGCTAGTAAAAAATGCCAACGTTTTTGCGGTGCCGAAAAACCATTAAATATTTGATCTACGATAGGCATAAAATTAAAAAGGATAGTAATACACGTTAAAAATGCAAAAAGTCTAAAATAATAGTGCTTATATAGCTTAAATGTTAGCAATGCTTGTATCGTGATAAATAACAAGATGATTAAGTAATTGTCAATAAAGATATTATTATTAATATTTAAAGATTCGAATACAGGAACATGATCTTTATACGGAATACGGCGATTGTTAATATAACTTTGAGCACTATAATAAAACATAAATAAGGCATTAGCTAAACCTAGAAACGCGCACAATACAGATAGCCATAAAGCTGTTATGCGTTTCATCCTATCATCTTTATGTGGAAAGGTGATGCGAATAAGCAAATAACCTGCACCAATGAGTAAAAAGTAATAGGCGAAATAAAAGTTATTTATCATGATGATGGTAATGGCTAAAATTAACAGACCTATCTTTTTTTGTTGTAGCATGTGTTCGATTGCATAAAGTAATAAAGGTAATCCGATAAATACATCACTAAAGAATGGCCAATAGACAGTAAAACGATAATACAATGGTGACATAACAAAGAGAAAAGCAATTAAACTACTGTTCACTCGATGTTTAACAATTCGCATACTAAATAAATATGTAACAAGCATCGCAATTGTAGCTTTGACAATTGATATAACAATTGCATTTATGGTCCAAAAAGTAACATTTCCGGTAGGTAACGATACTATTAAGTTAGTAATATATATTATGATGGCATTTATAATGAACAATAAATTAGTTGAAAAATAGTAACTTAAATCGCTAAAAAAGTCTCCTCCTAGACCAAAGTCAGTAGCATAGAAAAATTGACCTTGACTCCATTTGTCATATAGATACATTTGCATTGGAATCATTTGTTCTATGCCATCATTTGGACCAGTAAACAAAATACCATCGTGAATGAAGCGGTAAAGAATATATGTATGTCCAATAATAGCAAGTGTTAAAAATAGCATAATCATGAGTAACTTTTTTGTCATAACTTAGCCTCGATTAAGTCAATTTGTTATTGTCTTTTTGTGACTCTGTTTAAATTGTAGGGGATGCTGGTTACGATGAAAAGTATTTGTACTTAGCAATATGCATTTAAACATAACATTAAATTTTTACTATTACAGTTAAATTCTATAAAATAAAAGTGATAGTTGACATAAATTCTTTCTCAATGTTGGGAAGCACTGTGAATATACAGTTTAATCAAACAGTTAACAATACATAGGAAGTAAGGTGACAATGATGGCAATACAATGGTATCCAGGACACATGGCAAAAGCAAAAAGGGAAGTGACGGAACAACTAAAAAAAGTAGACGTGGTGTTTGAATTAGTAGATGCAAGAATACCATATAGCTCAAGAAATCCAATGATAGATGATGTCATCAAACAAAAGCCACGTGTGGTTATTTTAAACAAAAAAGATATGACTAACTTAAAAGAAATGTCAAAGTGGGAACACTATTTTGTTGAACAAGGATTCTATCCAGTTGCTGTAGATGCAAAACATGGTAAAAATTTAAAAGGCGTTGAAGCAGCAGCGATCGAAGCAACCAAAGATAAATTTGCGAAAGAACAAGCTAAAGGTCTTAAACCAAGAGCAATAAGGGCAATGATTGTAGGCATACCCAATGTAGGGAAATCGACATTAATTAATAAACTCGCGCGCAAAAATATTGCGCAAACAGGTAATAAACCAGGTGTTACAAAGCAACAACAATGGATTAAAGTTGGAAAAGTATTGCAATTACTTGATACACCAGGTATTTTATGGCCAAAATTTGAAGATGAACTTGTAGGTAAAAAGCTCAGCTTAACAGGTGCAATCAAAGATAGTATTGTACATTTAGATGATGTAGCTATCTTCGTACTTAATTTTCTTATCCAACATGATATCGAAACACTGCGCCAACATTATCATATTTCTGTAGAAGAAGACGCAGCAATTTTGGAATGGTTTGATGCAATTGGACGGCGTCGAGGATTATTACAAAAAGGGAACGAGGTCGATTATGAAGCGGTAATTGAATTGCTCATTAATGATTTACGTAATGCCAAAATGGGTACCTACTGTTTTGATTTATATTCAGAAATGAAAAGGGATATTGCACATGAAAATAACGATTAAAGAAGCTAAAGCTCAGTTAAATAAGGTAACAACATTAGAAGCACTTTCAAATCATGCTTTACACCTTGATGAACGTAAAGGTGTAAAGCAAGCAATTCGTGTTAGACAGCGCCAACTTGAAAAAGAGTTAAAGTTAGAGCAGGATTATCAAAGAATGATGAAGTATGAACAAGAAATATTGCAGCAACAACCAGACGCTATAATATGTGGTATCGATGAAGTAGGTCGAGGTCCATTAGCTGGGCCAGTAGTTGCATGTGCGGTTATTTTAAATGCAAATCATCATTATTTAGGATTAAATGATTCAAAGAAAGTTTCGGCGGTTAATAGAGCACAGCTGAATCAAGATTTAATGGCTAATGTTAGGGGTTATGCCTATGGAATTGCTTCAGCAGCTGAAATTGATCAATTAAACATCTATAGAGCAACGCAAGTAGCGATGCAACGTGCTATTAATCAACTACAAGTTCGTCCAACACATTTATTAATTGATGCAATGTCAATAGATAGTACGATTTCACAAACAGCTATCATCAAAGGAGATGCCAAAAGTGTATCCATTGCTGCAGCGAGTATTATGGCAAAAGAATATCGTGATCATTTAATGCGTGACTACGCACAAGTATATCCATATTATGGATTTGATAAAAATGTAGGATATGGTACAAAAGCACATTTAGCAGGTTTAAAACAATATGGTGTCACACCTATACACCGAAGAACCTTTGAACCAGTTAAATCTATGTTATAATTATTAGAATTTTAAATAAATTGCAAAAAGTAAATGACTTACAGTTTACAATAGCGCTTTCATTTTTTATAATTGAGTAGAACTTAACCTAAGAAACAGGAGGATGGAAGATGAATATCCACGAGTATCAAGGTAAAGAAATATTTCGTTCTATGGGCGTAGCTGTTCCAGAAGGACGTGTCGCATTTACTGCTAAAGAAGCGGTGGAAAAAGCGAAAGAATTAAATTCAGATGTATATGTGGTTAAAGCACAGATCCACGCTGGGGGTAGAGGTAAAGCAGGTGGTGTTAAAATTGCTAAATCACTTTCTGAAGTTGAAACATACGCAAATGAATTATTAGGTAAACAATTGGTAACGCATCAAACTGGTCCAGAAGGTAAAGAAGTGAAACGCTTATATATAGAACAAGGTTGCGATATTCAAAAAGAGTATTATGTCGGTTTTGTTATTGACCGTGCAACCGATCGTATCACTTTAATGGCTTCTGAAGAGGGCGGTACTGAAATTGAAGAAGTAGCTGCAACAACACCAGAAAAAATCTTTAAAGAAACGATTGACCCAGTGGTAGGTTTATCGCCTTACCAAGCGCGTCGAATTGCATTTAATATTAATATTCCTAAAGAATCTATCAACAAAGCTGCAAAATTTTTAATTTCTTTATATAACGTATTTGTAGAAAAAGATTGTTCTATTGTGGAAATTAACCCGTTGGTAATAACTGGAGACGGTGAAGTATTAGCTTTAGATGCTAAAATTAACTTTGATGATAATGCATTATTCAGACATAAAGATATTCAAGAATTGCGTGATTTAGAAGAAGAAGATCCAAAAGAAATCGAAGCATCTAAATATGACTTATCATACATCGCATTAGATGGAGATATCGGTTGTATGGTTAACGGTGCTGGTTTAGCAATGGCAACAATGGATACAATTAATCATTTTGGTGGAAATCCAGCTAACTTCCTAGACGTAGGTGGCGGTGCTACGAAAGAAAAAGTTACTGAAGCTTTTAAAATTATCTTAGGTGATGACAATGTTAAAGGTATCTTTGTAAACATTTTCGGAGGAATTATGAAATGTGACGTTATTGCAGAAGGTATTGTAGCAGCAGTGAAAGAAGTAGAATTAACTTTACCATTAGTTGTGCGCTTAGAAGGTACGAATGTTGAACGCGGTAAAGAGATTTTAAATGATTCAGGTTTAGCAATCGAGCCAGCAGCTACTATGGCTGAAGGTGCTCAAAAAATTGTTAAGCTTGTTAAAGAAGCGTAAGGAAAGGATGGGAACACTAAGATGAGTGTATTTATAGATAAGAATACTAAAGTAATGGTGCAAGGTATTACAGGGTCTACTGCCCTTTTCCATACAAAACAAATGCTTGATTATGGTACACAAATTGTCGCAGGGGTAACACCAGGTAAAGGTGGACAAGTTGTTGAAGGCGTACCAGTATATAACACTGTAGCTGAAGCTAAACAAGAGACAGGTGCTAACGTATCTGTAGTATACGTACCAGCTCCATTTGCAGCAGACTCTATTTTAGAAGCAGCAGATGCCGATTTAGATATGGTAATCTGTATCACGGAACATATTCCTGTAGTGGATATGGTCAAAGTGAAACGATATTTAGAAGGCAGAAAAACACGTTTAGTAGGACCAAACTGTCCAGGCGTTATTACTGCTGATGAATGTAAAATTGGTATTATGCCAGGCTATATTCATAAAAAAGGTCATGTTGGTGTCGTATCACGGTCTGGGACATTAACTTACGAAGCAGTTCATCAATTAACTGAAGAAGGTATTGGTCAAACAACTGCTGTAGGCATTGGTGGTGACCCAGTTAATGGAACAAACTTTATCGATGTACTTAAGGCATTTAATGATGATGAAGAAACTAAAGCGGTTGTTATGATTGGTGAAATCGGTGGTACTGCGGAAGAAGAAGCAGCAGAATGGATTAAAGCAAATATGACTAAACCAGTTGTTGGTTTTGTTGGTGGTCAAACGGCCCCTCCAGGAAAACGTATGGGACATGCTGGTGCAATTATTTCAGGAGGAAAAGGAACTGCAGCTGAAAAAATTAAAACATTAAATAGCTGTGGCGTGAAAACAGCTGATACACCATCTGAAATTGGTACAACATTAATTGCAGCTGCTAAAGAAGCAGGCATTTATGAACAATTATTAACAATAGATAAATAACTGTCTAATAAAGATAATATTTGATTAGCAGATAGATGACTAATAAGCCATCTATCTGTTTTTTTGTTGGGCATTTAATCTTAAAGAGTAATACTTAGATTTTATTTTTGTCACATATACAAACTACAAAGTTGATTATATATCTTAAAGTGATATTATAATATTGTAAACAATATTAACAAGAAGGTAGATCATCATGGAAAGACAACAACTATATTGTAAAAAAGTTATCAATCCCAAAGTATTGATAACTAGCTTAATTTTTTTTGCTAGTTTTCTAATGATAGGAGAATTAAATCATGCATGGGCAGCAGAAGAAACTGTAAATAGTCAAAAGAATATTAATGTAAATAATACAATTAATTTAGTTGAAAAAAATTCACTAAAATCTGTAGACGATAAAGCAAGCTATAAAGAAACTATTAACAATAAAATTTCTGTTTTTAATAATGAAAATAAAAAAGGAAATTTAATAGGTAATAAAACTAAAAAAAGAAATATTATAGTGAATTATAGCGACTCGAAACATAATCAAAAGACGACAAAGAATAATAAATTTAAATTATCCAATGATTATTTAAATAGAAAAGATAGAAATAATACTAATATCAAAATAACTAAATCTAAAGATTCAAAAGAAAAACCGCAAAAACAATTGTTGAATAAAACATTTAGTAATAGTGGCTTAGTCGGTTTTAGATCTGCTGAAAACTATAATGAAAGAACTCAAAATTATGTTGTGAAAAAAGGAGATTATTTAGGAGCTATCGCAAAAAAATTTAATACAACTGTTTCCAAAATACAAAAATTAAATAATATTAAAAATCCTAATTTTATATTAATAGGGCAAGTTTTGAAAGTTCCTTTCATTTCAAGCAATAATTCTAGTACTAATACCAATAGAAGAAATAATAGCTCTAGTACACTTAATTATTTGAATAGTTTAGCTTATAAAGGCTGGGACTTTGATGGTGCATATGGTAACCAATGTTTTGATTTAGTTAATGTTTATTGGAATCACTTATATGGTCATGGCTTACGTGGATATGGAGCAAAAGATATACCTTTTGCAAATAACTTTAGAGGAGAAGCTACGGTATATAGAAATACACCTACTTTTAAAGCAGAACTAGGAGATGTTACTGTTTTTAGTGGTCGATATGGTGGAGGCTTTGGTCATACTGCGATAGTTTTAAATGGCAATTATGATGGAAAACTAATGAAATTTCAAAGTTTAGATCAAAACTGGTATGGTGGTGATTCTAGAAGAGCTGATATCGCACATAAGGTAGTTCATAACTATGATTATGATATGTATTTCATCAGACCATACAAAAAAGCATAAAAGGTAGGGAACAATGAATTTTACAACTTTGACTTGTGAGGAGTTTAATACCTATGTATCAAAACACTTCTCACATTATACTCAATCAATACAACTATATGAATATCGTAAGCAGCAGCATAAAGGGGTTCATCTCGTTGGTGTGAAAAATATTTATGGGGAAGTTATAGCAGCATGTCTATTAACAGAAGCACGGGTACTCAAAATATTTAAATATTTTTATAGTCATCGTGGACCTGTGATGGATTATAATGACTTATCACTTGTTAAATTTTTCTTTAAGCATCTTACGCGCTACCTAAAGAAACAGCGTGGTTTATTTGTTCTTATTGACCCTTATATTTTAGAAAATATTCGTAATGCAGAGGGGGAAATTATTCATACGTATAACAATGAAAAGTTGATTGATACGATGCATCGTTTAGGATATGAACATCAAGGTTTTAGCGTTGGATACTCCGATATGAGCCAAATTAGATGGCATTCAGTACTTAATTTACAACAAAAATCTGAAGATCAATTGTTAAAAGAAATGTCGTATCAAACAAGACGTAATATTAACAAAACCTTTGAAATGGGTGTTGAAGTCATTACCTTACCTATAGAAGAGACGGATAGATTTTATCGATTGTTTAAAATGGCTGAAGAAAAACATGGCTTCAATTTCAGAGAAGAGTCATACTTTGAAGAAATGCAAAAGATTTATCATGACAATGGATGTATTAAATTAGCGTATATCAATTTAGCTGAGTATTTGACGCGGCTTGAAAAACAACGACAAAAATTAATAGTATTATTAAACGATGTAAAAGAAACTTTAGAAATTAATCCAAATTCTAAGAAAAGTAAAACAAAATATCAACAGTTAACACAACAATTAGCGAGTATCGATAAAAATATTGCTAAAACTCAAGATTTACAACAGGAAGATGGTAATATTCTTGATTTAGCAGCTGCATTATATGTCTATAACAATCATGAGATGTATTATTTATCAAGTGGTTCAAATCCTAAATATAACCAATATATGGGGGCATATCGTTTACAATGGGATATGATTTGTTTTGCCAAGTCTCATCATATTCATCGTTATAATTTTTATGGTATAACAGGTGATTTTAGTTCACAGGCGGAGGATTATGGTGTGCAACAATTTAAAAAAGGCTTTAATGCGTTTGTAGAGGAATATATTGGTGATTTCATTAAGCCTTTGCGACCATGGTTGTATAAATTCTATTTAAGAAAATAGGATAATTTATAAAATGGACTAGAATTAAAATAAGCTTATTATAAGCGCATTTTCAATCCGGTCAACTACTGCCAATATGGAGTTAAGAGCCTAAAGCACAATCATTATGTTTTAGGTTCTTCTTTATTTACAATACTTTGAATTATCGACTTGTATAGAAGATAGCCGAACCCCAACTTGCTTTGTTTGTCGAATTTCATTTCGAAATTCTCTCTGTTGGGGCCCCTTTAAATAAGGCCTTTTTGTCTCATTTATAAACTAAATGAATGAGGTGTTTTATGAATAAGAGTCAATATAGGCTGCCAATAGAAACTTCAATTTTAATACTTTCAAATGATGTTTCATATCATATTAACTATATTGTGGAGATAATATTGAAGAAAAGGTTTTGGCATCACAATTTTAATCTGTTACTTTTATTTTTAGACTGTTTATTTTATGTAGATGCATCACAATCAGTCATTTATATAGAAGAAACTGATATAGAAATAAGCATTTTTACTCGTTTCAATTAGATTAAATTAAAGCTAGAATTGTTAAACAATTGAGATATAGATTGTTGCATTGGCAAGTTATAATGAGTAAAAAAGGAAGTGGCCTAGTGGACGATATTGTTTTATTAAAATTACGTTATAGTGGCATACAAGCGCCTCAATTTCAACGGCTTATACATGCGTACCCTAACTTTTTATCATTTTCAGAGTATGATTTACTTAATTTATTATCGAAGACAGAAATTAAAAAATGGTTCGGAGACATAGCTGCACAATACAAACGGATTTCTGAAGATTATATTTTAACATCATTATACGATGCCTCTGTCAAATTTATCACTATCAATAGCCAATGTTATTCTACCTTATTAAAAGAAATTTATGATTTTCCACCAATCCTATTTTATCGTGGTGATATTTCACTCCTTAATTCAAACACTACATTAGCCGTTGTCGGTTCTCGTAAAGCCACAAGTTATTCCTACAAAGCTTTAGACTTTTTATTTAGCCAATTTAATCGTCGCTTCACGATTGTTTCAGGTTTAGCTAAAGGAGCCGATAGCATGGCACACGAATTAGCTATACAACACCATCATGCGACAATTGCAGTACTTGGATTTGGACATCTCGCACATTATCCTAAAGAAACATATATTTTACGTCAAAAAATTGAAGCACATCACTTATCAATCAGTGAATATTTACCTTTCGAACCAGTAACGAAATATCATTTTCCACAACGAAATCGCTTAATAAGCGGTATTTCTAAAGGTGTACTGATTACCGAAGCTGAAAAACGTAGTGGTAGTCAGATTACAATCGCACATGCACTTGACCAAAATAGAAATGTTTATGTTCTTCCAGGAGATCTATTTAATCCACTTACACAAGGTAATTTATATCGTGCACGAGAAGGAGCGTGTATTGTTACAGGAGCTGAAGATATTTTAATGGATTATGATATTAATAAAGTTTTTTGAAATTATTAAATAATGTGTGCTCAGATAGAAAAAATATAGTATCTTAATTTATGCAATTTTTTTAACAATATCGTTATAAAATGAAAAATAGAACATTAAAAGATTGACAAAAACAAAATTAAGCGTTTATCATTTATCTTTAGTAATTAGTTCAGCGAGGGGGAAATCACTTTGGCAGATAATTTAGTCATTGTTGAATCGCCTGCAAAAGCAAAAACCATTGAAAAATATCTAGGTAAAAAATATAAAGTTATCGCTTCAATGGGACACGTACGTGACTTACCACGTAGCCAAATGGGCGTGGATGTTGATGATAACTTTGAACCGAAATATATAACGATACGCGGTAAAGGGCCGGTAGTAAAGGAATTAAAGAAACATGCGAAAAAAGCTAAAAAGGTTTTTCTTGCTAGTGACCCCGACCGTGAAGGTGAAGCGATTGCTTGGCATTTATCAAACATATTAGAACTTGAAGATTCAAAAGAAAATAGAGTCGTATTTAATGAAATTACAAAAGATGCGGTGAAAGAAAGCTTTAAACATCCACGAGATATTGAAATGGATTTAGTTGATGCGCAACAAGCACGACGTATTTTAGATCGACTTGTAGGATATAACATTTCACCTGTATTGTGGAAAAAGGTAAAAAAAGGATTGTCAGCAGGGCGTGTACAGTCTGTTGCTTTAAGATTAGTCATAGACCGTGAAAATGAAATTCGCAATTTCAAACCAGAAGAATATTGGACAATTGAAGGTGAATTTAGATATCAAAAATCCAAATTCACGGCTAAATTTTTACATTATAAAAATAAACCATTTAAATTACAAAACAAAGATGACGTTAATAAAATAACTGCTAAATTAGATGGTGACCAGTTTGAAATAACAAATGTGAATAAAAAGGAAAAAACTAGAAATCCAGCACAACCTTTTACAACTTCAACATTGCAACAAGAAGCAGCGCGTAAATTAAATTTCAAAGCGCGTAAAACAATGATGATTGCACAACAATTATATGAAGGTATAGATTTAAAACGGCAAGGTACTGTTGGTTTAATCACATATATGCGTACAGATTCTACTAGAATATCAGACGCTGCTAAAAATGAAGCTAAATCATATATTACAGAGAATTATGGCAGCAATTATGTATCTAAGCGTCAAGCCAAAGGTAAACAGGGGGACCAAGATGCCCATGAAGCAATTCGTCCTACAAGTGCAATGCGTACGCCTAATGAAATGAAATCATATTTATCAAGAGATCAACATCGTTTGTACAAATTAATTTGGGAACGTTTTGTTGCAAGCCAAATGGCCCCAGCGATACTTGATACCGTTGCCTTAGATGTAACGCAAAATGACATTAAATTTAGAGCGAACGGTCAAACGATTAAATTTAAAGGCTTTATGACATTATACGTAGAAGCAAAAGACGATAAAGAAAATGATAAAGAAAATAAATTGCCAAATCTTAAAGAAGGAGATAAAGTTACTGCAACTCAAATAGAGCCAGCACAACACTTTACTCAACCACCTCCACGTTATACCGAAGCTAGATTAGTCAAAACGTTAGAAGAATTAAAAATTGGTCGACCTTCAACATATGCGCCAACAATAGATACAATCCAAAAACGTAACTATGTCAAATTAGATAGTAAGCGTTTTGTGCCTACAGAATTAGGTGAAATTGTCTATGAACAAGTGAAAGAATACTTCCCTGAAATCATTGATGTTGAATTTACAGTTAATATGGAAACATTATTAGACAAAATTGCGGAAGGCGATATGAAGTGGCGCAAGGTTATTGATGACTTTTATAATAGTTTTAAACTAGATGTCGCTAGAGCAGAAAAAGAAATGGAAAAAATAGAAATTAAAGATGAACCTGCTGGCGAGGATTGTGAAGTATGTGGGTCTCCAATGGTCATTAAAATGGGGCGTTATGGCAAATTTATGGCATGTTCTAATTTTCCAGATTGCCGTAACACTAAAGCGATTGTTAAAACAATTGGTGTTACATGTCCAACTTGTAAAAAAGGCGATGTTGTTGAAAGAAAATCTAAGAAAAATCGCATATTTTATGGTTGTTCTAATTATCCAGAATGTGATTTTATTTCATGGGATAAACCAATTGGAAGAGACTGTCCAAAATGTGAGCATTATTTAGTAGAGAAGAAAAAAGGACGCAGTAGTCAAGTAGTTTGTTCTAATTGTGATTATCAAGAAGAAGCTCAAAAATAGTATTATCAATAAAGCCTTAAAATAAAGTATGGCTAAAATAGGAGGATTGAAATGACACAAACAGTCAATGTGATTGGTGCTGGACTTGCAGGTTCTGAAGCTGCGTATCAATTAGCCCAACGCGGGATTAATGTCAATTTAATAGAGATGAGACCAGTGAAACAAACACCAGCGCATCATACAGATAAATTTGCTGAACTCGTGTGTTCCAATTCTTTACGTGGAAATGCATTAACAAATGCGGTAGGCGTGTTAAAAGAAGAAATGAGAAGGCTTGATTCGTTAATAATTAAAGCAGCGGATCAGGCTAAAGTCCCTGCTGGGGGTGCATTAGCAGTAGATAGACATGATTTTGCTGGTTATGTTACCGACGCATTACGCAGTCATCCCAATGTAACTGTATTAAATGAAGAAATAACACAAATTCCTGACGGGCATTCAATTATTGCCACCGGACCATTGACAACTTCAAGTTTAGCGCAAGAAATCGTTAATATAACTGGTAAAGATCAACTTTATTTTTATGATGCTGCTGCACCTATCATTGAAAAAGATTCAATTGATATGGACAAAGTATACTTAAAATCACGTTATGACAAAGGTGAAGCTGCTTATTTAAATTGTCCGATGACTGAAGAAGAATTCAACCGTTTTTATGATGCGGTATTAGCAGCAGAAGTTGCGCCAGTTAATGAAGTTGAGAAAGAAAAATATTTTGAAGGATGTATGCCATTTGAAGTTATGGCAGAACGTGGGCGTAAAACATTACTATTTGGTCCAATGAAGCCGGTTGGGTTAGAAGATCCTAAGACTGGGAAACGCCCATTTGCAGTTGTGCAACTCAGACAAGATGATGCCGCAGGAACGCTCTACAATATTGTAGGGTTCCAAACGCATTTGAAATGGGGCGCACAAAAAGAGGTTATTCAATTAATTCCAGGATTAGAAAATGTTGAAATTGTAAGATATGGTGTAATGCATAGAAATACTTTTATTAATTCGCCGGATGTACTCAATGAAAAATATGAACTTATTGGGAATGAACACATACAATTTGCTGGTCAAATGACTGGTGTTGAAGGATATGTTGAAAGTGCGGCGAGTGGTCTTGTTGCTGGCGTCAATTTAGCACATAAATTACTTGCAAAAGGTGAAGTGATTTTCCCTAGAGAAACGATGATTGGTAGCATGGCTTATTATATTTCGCATGCGAAAAATGACAAAAACTTCCAACCAATGAATGCTAATTTTGGCTTATTGCCGGTGCTTGAAAAGCGTATAAAAGATAAAAAAGAGCGGTATGAAACACTTGCAAACCGTGCATTAGAATATCTTGAAAAGTATAAAAAAACATTATAATTTATACAAAAACAAGTCTTAAATTGTAAACTAATTTTGACAAATTCTCAAAAAATTTTGAATAAAATATCAAATTATTTTAGCCCCCTTCATGTAATATGCTACAATGCATATGATGGAGGGGATTTTTGTTGAACGAGATTCAGAAAGCGTTTTTATATATGTTAAAAGTAGAAAGAAATTTCTCCGACCATACGATTAAGTCCTATCATGATGATTTGATGCAATTCAATGAATTTTTAGCACAAGAGATGTTGACTTTATCAACGTTTGAATATAAAGATGCTAGAAATTACTTGAGCTACTTGTATAATAAAAATTTGAAAAGAACAACAGTTTCACGCAAAATTTCGACGTTGCGTTCGTTCTATGAATATTGGATGACACAGGACGAAACTGTTATTAATCCATTTGTGCAGTTAGTACACCCTAAAAAAGAGCAGTACTTACCACAATTTTTTTATGAGGCAGAAATGGATGCACTTTTTGAAACGGTATTACACGATGCTAAAAAGGGATTACGTGATCGAGTAATATTAGAATTGCTTTATTCTACTGGAATGCGTGTTTCAGAACTTGTCCATATTAAGAAAATGGACATTGATTTAACATTGCCAGGAGTTAAAGTGCTAGGAAAAGGGAGCAAAGAGCGTTTTCTTCCTTTTGGAGAGTTTTGTAAGCAAAGCATAGAACAATACTTATTAGAATTTGGTCCTGTAAAACAGAATGACCATCCATTTTTATTAGTAAATATGAATGGACAACCGATAACTGAACGTGGTGTGCGCTATGTGTTAAATGATATTGTAAAACGTACGGCGGGTGTTACAGACATACACCCTCATAAACTACGCCATACCTTTGCAACGCATTTGCTTAATCAAGGCGCAGATTTACGGACAGTTCAGTCTTTATTAGGACATGTTAATTTATCGACGACAGGACGATATACACATGTTTCAAAAGATCAATTACGAAAAGTGTATTTAAATGCTCATCCTAGAGCAAAAAAGGAGCGTAATTAAATGAGTACATCAATACATGCAACAACAATATATGCTGTAAGACATAATGGTGAAGCAGCAATGGCTGGGGATGGCCAAGTGACGCTAGGGCAACAAGTCATCATGAAACAAACAGCACGAAAAGTTAGACGGTTATATGATGATAAAGTTTTAGCAGGATTTGCTGGAAGTGTCGCGGATGCCTTTACCTTATTTGAAAAATTCGAAACTAAATTACAACAATTTAGCGGTAATTTAGAACGTGCAGCTGTTGAGCTTGCCCAAGAATGGCGTGGTGATAAACAACTACGCCAATTAGAGGCAATGTTGATTGTTGTGGATAAAAGTGGCATTTTAGTGGTGAGTGGTACAGGAGAAGTTATTGCACCTGATGATGACATTATTGCGATTGGTTCAGGTGGCAATTACGCATTAAGTGCTGGTCGCGCATTAAAACGCCATGCAGCACATTTGTCTGCTAAAGAAATGGCTTATGAAAGTCTTAAAGTAGCATCTGACATTTGCGTCTTTACTAATGATAATATCATTGTTGAAACACTATAAAAATAATACTACACATGATTTGAGTTAAATTGATGGAGGTAACAAAATGGATACAAATGGGATTAAACTTACACCCAAAGATATTGTTTCTCAACTTAATGAATACATCGTCGGTCAAGATGATGCTAAAAGAAAAGTAGCCATTGCTTTAAGAAATCGCTACAGACGAAGTTTATTAGATGAAGAAACAAAACAAGAAATCGCGCCTAAAAATATTTTAATGATTGGGCCAACTGGTGTGGGTAAAACGGAAATTGCTCGGCGCATGGCTAAAATTGTTGGTGCCCCGTTTATCAAAGTAGAAGCAACAAAATTTACTGAAGTTGGCTACGTGGGACGCGATGTTGAAAGCATGGTCAGAGATTTAGTAGACGTAGCAGTTAGATTAGTTAAAAATCAAAAGAAAGCCATGGTTAAAGATGAAGCTGTGGCCAAAGCAAATGATAAATTAGTTAAATTGCTAGTTCCAAGTATGAAGAAGAAAGCAGCACAAGGCAATAATCCTTTAGAAAATCTTTTTGGTGGTGCCATTCCAAATTTTGGAAATAACCAAGAAGATGAGGAAGAACCACCAACAGAAGAAATTAAAACTAAACGCTCTGAAATAAGACAGCAATTGCTAGCAGGAAAACTCGAAGACGAAAAGGTGCGCATTAAAGTAGAGCAAGATCCTGGGGCCTTAGGAATGCTTGGTACAAATCAAAATCAACAAATGCAGGACATGATGAATCAGTTGATGCCTAAGAAAAAGGTTGAACGAGAAGTGCCAGTAAAAACAGCAAGAAATATTCTAGCCGATGATTTTGCCGATGAACTTATCGACCAAGAAACAGCCAATCAAGAAGCAATAGAACTTGCAGAACAGATGGGGATTATCTTCATTGATGAAATTGATAAAGTAGCTACAAATAATCAAAGTAGTGGCCAAGATGTTTCTCGTCAAGGCGTCCAAAGAGATATTTTACCAATACTTGAAGGTAGCATGATTCAAACTAAATATGGTACTGTTAATACTGAACATATGCTCTTTATTGGTGCTGGCGCGTTTCATGTCTCTAAACCTAGCGATTTGATTCCAGAATTACAAGGACGCTTTCCAATTAGAGTAGAACTCGAAAGTTTAACGGTTAATGATTTCTATCGTATATTAACTGAACCTAAACTTTCATTAGTTAAACAATATGAAGCATTATTGAAAACTGAGGAAGTAACTGTTAACTTTACAGATGGAGCAATTACGAAATTGGCAGAAATTGCGTATCAAGTTAATCAAGATACGGATAATATTGGTGCACGTCGCTTACACACAATTTTAGAAAAAATGCTTGAAGATTTATCATTTGAAGCACCAAATATGCCTAATGCAGTCGTCGATATTACACCGCAATACGTGGATGAAAAATTGAAGTCTATTTCAACAAACAAAGATTTAAGTGCATTTATTTTATAATATATATAAAGGAGAAAAATTATGAGCTTATTATCGAAAACGAGAGAGTTAAACACATTATTACAAAAACATAAAGGTATTGCAGTTGATTTTAAAGATGTTGCACAAACGATTAGTAACGTGACTGTAACCAATGTATTTATAGTATCACGAAGAGGTAAGATATTAGGTTCAAGTTTAAATGAGTTATTAAAAAGCGAACGCATTAATCAAATGTTAGAAAGCAAACATATCCCAGAAGAATATACAGAGCAACTTATGGAAGTAAAACAAACACAATCTAATATAGATATAGACAACGTGTTGACTGTTTTCCCACCAGAAGATAGAGAAACATTTATTAATAGCAGAACAACTGTTTTCCCAATATTAGGTGGGGGAGAACGTTTTGGGACGCTTGTTTTAGGTCGAGTTAAAGATGACTTTAATGAAAACGATTTGGTTCTAGGAGAATATGCTGCAACAGTCATTGGTATGGAAATTTTACGTGAGAAACACAATGAAGTAGAAAAAGAAGCGCGTGATAAAGCAGCAATTAATATGGCTATCAATTCTTTATCTTATTCTGAAAAAGAAGCTATTGAACATATTTTTGAAGAATTAGGCGGAAATGAAGGATTATTAATCGCATCTAAAGTAGCAGATAGAGTAGGCATCACACGTTCAGTTATTGTCAATGCATTACGTAAACTTGAAAGTGCTGGTGTCATAGAATCTCGATCCTTAGGAATGAAGGGTACATTTATTAAAGTTAAAAAAGAAAAATTTCTTGATGAATTAGAGCGAAATAAATAAAGTAACGTATTAGTAAGGAAGTCATACACAATATGATAAATTTAAAATGTCAAAATATGTACTCAAGTATTGCTTTGACGTACTATTTATGATATATTAATTTTCGGCTATAAAGCCAATACACACATAATAAATGAATATATAAAGGGTGCAATCCGAGGATTGTCTTTATATTAGTTTGTTATGGAGGTAAATAACCAAACAGGAGGAAATGAAACATGGCAGTTATTTCAATGAAACAATTGTTAGAAGCTGGTGTTCACTTCGGTCACCAAACACGCCGTTGGAACCCAAAAATGAAAAAGTATATCTTCACTGAAAGAAATGGTATTTATATCATTGACTTACAAAAAACAGTGAAGAAAGTTGAAGAAGCTTATAACTTCATTAAACAAGTATCTGAAGATGGCGGTAAAGTCTTATTTGTAGGTACTAAAAAACAAGCACAAGAATCAGTGAAAGCAGAAGCTGAACGTGCTGGACAATTCTACGTTAACCAAAGATGGTTAGGTGGAATCTTAACAAACTATAAAACAATCTCTAAACGTATTAAACGTATCTCTGAAATCGAAAAGATGGAAGAAGATGGTTTATTCGACGTTTTACCTAAAAAAGAAGTTGTTGAACTTAAAAAAGAATATGACCGTTTAATCAAATTCTTAGGCGGTATCCGTGATATGAAATCAATGCCTCAAGCATTATTCGTTGTTGACCCTCGTAAAGAGCGCAATGCGATTGCTGAAGCACGTAAATTAAATATTCCAATCGTTGGTATTGTTGACACTAACTGTGATCCTGATGAAATTGATTACGTTATCCCAGCAAACGATGATGCGATTCGTGCCGTTAAATTATTAACTGGTAAAATGGCTGATGCTGTCTTAGAAGGTCAACAAGGTGTATCTAATGAAGAAGTAGCTGCAGAGCAAAACATCGATTTAGATGAAAAAGAAGAAGCTAAAGATGCAGAAACAACTGAAGAAAACACTTCTGTTGAATCAAACTAAGAAATAGTTTAAATGGGTGATAAGATGTGATGCTTATCACCTTTTTTTCAAATCAAATTGATTGAGTCGGCAGTAAAGTGAAAAAATATTTAAATGACAATAGAGTATTGGAAATATCACTACTAATAATGGTAATATTTAAGTATATTGATTATTACAATGAAAATATTGGAGGAATAATGAATGGCAATTTCAGCAAAACTTGTTAAACAATTACGCGAAAGAACTGGCGCTGGTATGATGGATTGTAAAAAAGCGCTTACTGAAACTGATGGTGACATCGATAAAGCAATTGATTACTTACGTGAAAAAGGCATTGCTAAAGCAGCTAAAAAAGCAGACCGTATCGCTGCAGAAGGTTTAGTACATGTTGAAGTTAAAGGCAATGAAGCAGCTATCGTTGAAATTAACTCTGAAACAGACTTCGTAGCACGTAACGAAGGTTTCCAAGAATTAGTAAAAGAAATTGCTAATCAAATTCTTGATACTAAACCTGAGTCAGTAGATGCATTAATGGAAACTAAATTACCAAACGGTCAATCTGTTGATGAAAAAATGAAAGAAGCAATCTCAACAATTGGTGAAAAACTAAGCATCCGTCGTTTCGCAGTAAAATCAAAATCAGATAACGATGCATTTGGTGCGTACTTGCACATGGGTGGACGCATTGGTGTATTATCAGTAGTTGAAGGTTCTACAGATGAAGAAGCAGCTAAAGATGTGGCAATGCACATTGCTGCTATTAACCCTAAATATGTTTCTTCTGAACAAGTTAGTGAAGATGAAATCAATCATGAAAGAGAAGTATTAAAACAACAAGCATTAAATGAAGGTAAACCAGCAAATATCGTTGAAAAAATGGTCGAAGGTCGTTTACGTAAATATCTTCAAGAAATTTGTGCAGTTGATCAAAACTTCGTTAAAGATCCAGATCAAACAGTTGAAGCTTTCTTAAAATCAAAAGGTGGAAAACTTGTTGACTTCGTACGTTATGAAGTAGGCGAAGGCATGGAAAAACGTGAAGAAAACTTTGCTGACGAAGTTAAAGGACAAATGAAATAACCCGTCATAAAGTTTACAAGGAAGAAGGCACCTTTGAGGTTTTCTAAATATAAATGATTATATTTATTTTAGAAGACGCGACCGTGTCTTCTTTACTTGTATCTGTTACATATTTTTTAATGGAGAGGACAAAAAAATGACTCAAACTTCTAAATATAAACGTGTCGTATTAAAATTAAGTGGTGAAGCACTAGCTGGTGAAAAAGGTTTTGGCATTAATCCAATTATCATTAAAAGTGTTGCTGAGCAAGTAGCTGAAGTTGCCAAAATGGATTGTGAAATTGCAGTCATTGTTGGTGGTGGAAATATTTGGAGAGGTAAGACAGGTAGCGACTTAGGTATGGATCGCGGTACAGCAGATTACATGGGTATGTTAGCAACTGTGATGAATGCACTTGCCTTGCAAGATAGTTTAGAACAACTTGATTGTGATACTCGAGTATTAACATCCATTGAGATGAAACAAGTAGCTGAACCCTATATTAGACGTCGAGCAATTAGACACCTTGAGAAGAAGCGGGTAGTCATCTTTGCTGCTGGCATCGGCAATCCATACTTCTCAACTGATACAACCGCAGCTTTACGTGCTGCTGAAGTTGAAGCAGATGTTATTTTAATGGGCAAAAATAACGTGGATGGCGTATATTCTGCTGATCCAAAAGTTGACCCTAATGCAGTTAAATATGAACATTTAACACATATTCAAATGTTACAAGAAGGATTACAAGTTATGGATTCTACTGCTTCGTCATTCTGTATGGACAACAATATTCCATTAAATGTATTCTCCATTATGGAAGAAGGCAATATTAAGCGCGCAGTAATGGGCGAGAAAATTGGTACGTTAATAACAAAATAATCATATTGAAATTTTAATAAATGGCATATAGTATATATAGTGAAGTATATAATATTATAGTCGAAAACTTTGAGGTGTAAAAAAATGGCTGACATAATTAAAGATACAAAAGCAAGAATGAACAAATCAATTGAAAATTTATCTCGTGAACTTGCGAATATTAATGCAGGTAGAGCAAACTCTAATCTTTTAAACGGTGTGACAGTTGATTATTATGGTGCACCTACGCCTGTACAACAATTAGCCAGCATTAATGTTCCTGAAGCACGTTTATTGGTGATTTCCCCATATGATAAAACATCGGTAAAAGACATTGAAAGAGCAATTATCGCTGCGAATTTGGGTGTAAACCCTACAAGTGATGGAGAAGTGATTCGTATCACAGTTCCTGCATTAACTGAAGAACGTCGTAAAGAATTAGTTAAAGATGTTAAAAAAGTTGGAGAAGATGCAAAAGTATCAATCCGTAACATTCGTCGTGATATTAATGATCAATTGAAAAAAGATGAAAAAAATGGCGACATCACTGAAGATGATTTAAGAAGTCAAAGTGATGATGTACAAAAAGCAACTGATGATTCAATCAAAGAAATTGATCAATTAGTTGGAGACAAAGAAAAAGATATTATGTCTGTTTAAAACTAATTTCAACAGATTTATTACAAAAATTAGATATAAACACGAATAGTCTGAGTCTTAACTGTATCAAGCTGTATGTGTTATTTCACTTGAGGTTTAACAAGAAATGTACCTTTTTTAGAGAAATATTGCATCAGACTTTGGTACAGTTTTTCTATTTGCTTATTCAATGCCATGAATGAGTATGATAAAATGATAGATGATTTCTTATATAATGATATTTATAATACTACAGAGATGATCAGGCTCGGAGGAAAGACCATGTTCAAGAAGCTAATAAATAGAAATAAGATTGAGATAACAGATGATATTGATTTAGACATGCGTAATATACCTGAACATGTAGCAATTATCATGGACGGGAATGGTCGATGGGCTAAAAAGAGAAAGATGCCGCGTATAAAAGGCCACTATGAAGGTATGCAAACAATCAAAAAAATAACAAGAGAAGCCAATAACCTTGGTATTAAGTATTTAACACTTTACGCTTTTTCAACAGAAAATTGGTCTAGACCTGAAAGTGAAGTTAACTATATTATGAGTTTACCTGTTAATTTTTTAAAAACATTCTTGCCAGAGTTGATTGAAAAGAATGTTAAAGTAGAAACGATTGGATTTATGGAAGGATTACCAGAGTCTACGATAAAGGCTATTAATGAAGCCAAAATTAAAACAGAACATAATACAGGATTAAGATTAATTTTTGCGATTAACTATGGTGGGAGAGCAGAAATTGTACATAGTGTGAAAGCAATTTATAAAGAACTTCAAGCTCAAGGTTTAGATGAAGAAAGTATTAATGAAAATATGATTTCAAGTCATTTAATGACTAAATCATATCCAGAACCTGAATTATTAATTCGAACTTCTGGAGAACAACGGATCAGTAATTTCTTAATTTGGCAGGTTTCATACAGTGAATTTATTTTTAATGAAAAGTTATGGCCGGATTTTGATGAGCAAGAATTGAAATCGTGCATAAAAATATATCAATCTCGCCAACGACGGTTTGGAGGATTATAGTAAGGAGTCTTTTATGAAAGTTAGAACACTGACGGCAATTATTGCATTACTTATATTTCTGCCCATTTTATTAAAGGGTGGATTTATTCTCATGTTATTTGCATTCTTATTAGCGTTGATTGCGCTGAAAGAATTGCTCAATATGAATATGATAAAGTTTTTATCTATTCCAGGCATTTTTAGTGCTATTGCTTTAATAATTATCATGTTACCGCAAGATGCGGGAGCATGGGTTCAAATGATTCAACTTAGAAGTTTAATTGCAATGAGTTTTATCTTATTAAGCTATACTGTTTTATCAAAGAATCGATTTAGTTTTATGGATGCAGCATTTTGTTTAATGTCAGTTGCCTATGTAGGCATTGGTTTCATGTATTTTTATGAAACGCGTTCAGAAGGTTTACATTTCATACTCTATGCATTCTTAGTTGTTTGGCTTACAGATACAGGTGCATATATTTTTGGGAAATTATTAGGAAAGCATAAATTATGGCCGGTTATCAGTCCAAATAAAACAATTGAAGGTTTTATTGGAGGATTATTTAGCAGTTTAATCGTGCCGTTAGTTATGATATTCTTTGTGGATTTTAACATGAATATTTGGCTCATCTTGCTCATCACCATTATATTAAGTATGTTTGGTCAACTTGGAGATTTAGTTGAGTCTGGTTTTAAAAGACACTTTGGTGCAAAGGATTCAGGAAGAATTTTACCAGGACATGGTGGTATTTTAGATCGTTTCGATAGTTTTATGTTTGTCTTACCTTTATTAAATATTTTGCTTATTCAAATTTAAATTTTGGAAATGGCTCATTTTATGTGATAGTGTAAAATGAGTCATTTTTGTGTATATTCAAAAACTTAATAATTGATTTTATTGAAATTTGCCTGTATAATGCTATCTTATTGCATAAACGTTAATTAAAGTCTTATTCTATAAATAATACAATTATTAGTACACGTTTAAATTAGGGGCATAATCATATCAATCAAAGGAGAGATTAAATGAAACTAACAAAGAAAAGTTTTCAATTCGGAAGCATAAATTTGGCGTATCATCCATACTGGTAGGTAGTATTATTGGTCTGACAATGTTAATGACTAAAGAAGCTGAAGCTGAAGAAGTGGAGCGTAATTTGTCAAAACAACAAATACAGCATAATAATGATGCTACTGGTGACACTCAAGATGATAATAATTATAATAATGAAATATCAAATCAGGAAGCAACAACGCAGAACAAACAAATAACTCAGTCTGACAATGTAAATAGCGAGGCACAAGCAATAAATGAAATAAGCGACAGCCATCGTACAGTAAATAAAGCCACTGAAGCACTAGACAATAACTCTACTTTAAATACATCCACCGATGTATCACCTGCAACGAAACAAGATACAACTACTAGCAATCAAACAACTCAGGAAAACAATGATGCAACAACACAAACCAAAACAAATTATAAGCAAGATGGTAATAACAACGTATTATCCCAAGTAGCAACCAATGACAATCAGTCTTCAAATCAACCACGTAACAGTCACCTAAATACATCCACAGTAACATACAACAATAATCATCAAGTAAGAAGATTAGCAAAAGTTGAAGCAACAAATACAGATAATAACGTTACTCAGACTTCAGACATATCGAATAAACTCTCAAATGTAACAGCGACAATTGAAGCGGCAGATACGATTTACCCACATAAAGCAGAATATGTAAATTTAAATTATCGTTTCCAAGCCCCAGATGATGTTCAAGCAGGAGATAGTATTAAAATTACTATTCCTCAAGCATTAAACTTAAATGGTGTAACAGCTACTGCTAAAGCACCTAATATTATGGCAGGTGACCAAATATTAGCTACTGGGACAATCGATGAAGAAGGAAATTTAATTTATACGTTTACAGATTATGTAACAAATAAAAATAATATTACAGGACAGATATCAATTCCTGGGTATATTGATCCTAAAAATGTAACACATACGGGTAAAGTGAATTTAGAGACATCTATTGGCCAAACAACTGCAAAGAAAACTGTGACAGTTGATTATGAAAAGTATGGAGAGTTTCGTAACTTGTCAATCAAAGGAACTATTGATCAAATTGATAAGGTGAATAACACATATAGACAAACCGTATATGTAAATCCTAGTAGTGATACTGTAGTGGATCCTTATTTAAGAGGCGGTTCAATACCGGGTACCAATAGTAATGTAATTATAGATGAGCAGAATACATCAATAAAAGTTTATAAAGTTAAAGAAAAAGCGCATCTAACAGACAGCTATTATGTTGATCCATCAAATTATGAAGATGTTACAAGTGACGTCAAAATTACTTTCCCTGAAAAAGGAATATATCAAATCAACTTTAATACTGAAGATGATCAAATTAATTCTCCATACGTAGTTGTTATTAATGGTCATGTTGATCCGAATAGTAATGGCAATTTGTATTTACGTTCTACATTATATGGTTACGATTCTAATTTCACTAGAGTTTCTATGGCATGGGATAATGAAGTAGAATATCATGCAGGAAGTGGTAATGGTGACGGTATAGATAAACCTGTAATACCGGATCAACCGGGGGATTCCGATAGTGATGCAGATTCCGATAGCGACGCAGACTCCGACAGTGATGCGGACTCCGATAGTGACGCAGATTCCGACAGCGATGCGGACTCCGACAGCGACGCAGATTCCGATAGTGAT
>NZ_KV830931.1:648-1223 GCF_001836955.1 Staphylococcus sp. HMSC063A07 | reverse complement strand
CGACGAGCTACCGAACTGCTCCATCCCGCGATAATAATAAATGGCGGAGGAAGAGGGATTCGAACCCCCGCGGGCCGTTAAGCCCCTGTCGGTTTTCAAGACCGATCCCTTCAGCCGGACTTGGGTATTCCTCCAATTATTATAAGTCTTACAATATATAATTTTAAAATGGCGGTCTCGACGGGAATCGAACCCGCGATCTCCTGCGTGACAGGCAGGCGTGTTAACCGCTACACTACGAGACCAAAATAAATACGGAGGAAGAGGGATTCGAACCCCCGCGAGCCGTTAAGCTCCTGTCGGTTTTCAAGACCGATCCCTTCAGCCGGACTTGGGTATTCCTCCAAAATTATATGGACCTTGCAGGACTCGAACCTGCGACCGAACGGTTATGAGCCGTTAGCTCTAACCAACTGAGCTAAAGGTCCTAAATATAATTCAATATTAATTAAATAGTGGCGGTGGAGGGGATCGAACCCCCGACCTCACGGGTATGAACCGTACGCTCTAGCCAGCTGAGCTACACCGCCTTTATTTAGTTTTATATGGTGGAGACTAGCGGGATCGAACCGCTG
>NZ_KV830931.1:0-548 GCF_001836955.1 Staphylococcus sp. HMSC063A07 | reverse complement strand
GGCGCTCTCCCAGCTGAGCTAAGCCCCCATATAAATATTATCTTACTTTATCAATTATTATCTTTTTTATATCGGGAAGACAGGATTCGAACCTACGACCCCTTGGTCCCAAACCAAGTGCTCTACCAAGCTGAGCTACTTCCCGTTATAAGTAAACGCGCCCGATAGGAGTCGAACCCATAACCTCTTGATCCGTAGTCAAACGCTCTATCCAGTTGAGCTACGGGCGCATACTGATAATAAGGATATTGATGGTGCCGAGGACCGGAATCGAACCGGTACGGTGATCTCTCACCGCAGGATTTTAAGTCCTGTGCGTCTGCCAGTTCCGCCACCCCGGCAAAATAATGGAGCAGAAGACGGGATTCGAACCCGCGACCCCAACCTTGGCAAGGTTGTATTCTACCGCTGAACTACTTCTGCATATGCGGGTGAAGGGAGTCGAACCCCCACGCCGTAAGGCGCTAGATCCTAAGTCTAGTGCGTCTGCCAATTCCGCCACACCCGCGTATAAATGGTGAGCCATAGAGGATTCGAACCTCTGACCC
>NZ_KV830930.1:7730-46318 GCF_001836955.1 Staphylococcus sp. HMSC063A07 | reverse complement strand
TGTGACCTCCTTGCCATTGTCACCAGACAAATAGCTTACTTTACTAATTTTACTAACTTTATTCAAACGTTTCAATAGTCAATTTTACACTTTGTTTAAAATTGATTTACATTGCGTTTAAATTTCACGTCCATGAAATTGACGACTTTTATATGTTACAACACATCATTAGTCATGTCAATTGTTTTTTATATATTTTTTCATGATATATCATTCATCATTTTTTCTCTTTGACACTCGATAAATATTATCATATCTGCACGTTAAAATCTATTCTTTTTTTATAGATTTTTTCTTCACAACTAAGATTATTAATTTAAGTGCGATATGAATTGTATATTTAAAATGCCCAAAGCTTAATTTGCTTCGGGCATTTATTTCGTATATTCGATTATCAGTGTCGTACTTGTATTTTGTACAAATCTGTTGCTATCATTTATTTTTGTCGCATATATGGGAATAATAGTACATCACGAATAGATGGTGAATCTGTTAATAACATCACAAGTCTATCAATTCCGATTCCTAATCCACCTGTTGGCGGCATACCATATTCTAATGCTTCAATGAAATCTTCATCCATTTCATGTGCTTCATCATTACCTTGTGCTTTTTCTACTAATTGTGCTTCAAAGCGTTCTCTTTGATCGATTGGGTCATTTAGTTCTGTGAAGGCATTTGCATGTTCTCTTCCAACAATAAATAGTTCAAAACGATCTGTAAATCTTGGGTCTTCCGGATTTTTCTTCGCTAATGGTGATATTTCGATTGGATGTCCATAAATGAATGTTGGTTGAATAAGTGTTTCTTCAACTTTTTGTTCAAAGAACTCATTCAAGATATGTCCATACTTCATGTTTTCTTTAATTTCAATACCGTGTTCTTTAGCTAATGCTTTTGCTTCTTCGTCTGATTTTACTTGATAGAAATCTACACCTGTAGCTTCTTTAACTGCATCTACAATATGCAATCTTGTCCAAGATGATTCTAAATCGATTTCTTCTCCATTGTATTGAACTTTTGCTGAGCCAAATACTTCTTGTGCAATATGGCGAATGAGTGATTCTGTTAAATCCATAATATCGTGGAAATCTGCATATGCTTCATAAAGTTCAATCATTGTAAACTCTGGGTTATGTCGAGTTGAGACACCTTCGTTACGGAACACACGACCTATTTCATATACTTTTTCTAAGCCACCTACAATAAGACGTTTTAAATGTAATTCAATAGCTATTCGCATATATAAAGTTGCATCTAAGGCATTATGATGTGTCACAAATGGACGTGCAGCAGCTCCACCAGGTATTTGATGCATCATTGGTGTTTCTACTTCTAAAAATCCTTTATTATTTAAATAGTTACGCATTTCTTGAATGATTTTACTACGATGAATGAACGTTTGCGTACTTTCTTTGTTTGTAATTAAATCTAGATAACGTTGGCGATAGCGTTGTTCAATATCTTGTAAACCATGGAATTTATCAGGTAACGGACGTAATGCTTTAGATAATAAAGTGAAGGTTTTAGCTTTAACTGTTAATTCACCTGTATTCGTTTTAAACATAACACCATCAATACCAACAATGTCTCCAAGGTCAGCGATTTTCCAAATATCAAACTGTTCTTCTCCAACTTGATCTTTACGTACATATATTTGAATTTGACCTGACAAGTCTTGAATATGTGCAAAACCTGCTTTACCTTTACCACGTTTAGTCATTAAACGACCTGCGATGGTTACATGACTTTCTGCCTCTTTATCATGTAATTCCTCTTTAGAATATTGATCCCATGCTCCTTTTAAGTCATCAGCCATAGCTGTACGTTCGAAGCGTTTCCCAAAAGGATCAATACCTAAATCGATTAGTTCTTGTAGCTTTTGACGACGGACCTGCATTTGGTCATTCATTTCTTCTGACATTCTGCTCTCTCCTTTAAACTTCTTGTTTTTCTGTTGGTTGTTGCATAATTTCTTGTTGGAAATGTTGTAAGGTATAATCATTCCTTGTTCTGTTTCGGCTTAAGGGCTTTACATGCTTTGCCATGGCCATTAACACCTTTTAATTACCAAGAAGTGTGTTTACGCATTTCCATAACACCAATCTTTTCTCCCTTTAATTCTACAAGACGGCGCGTATGTAATAAAGCAATTTCCACTTTATCTTTTAAAGTTGGCTCATCTATAAGTGCTCATGTTTCGAGGTAATGGAAGGTACGATAAATTATCCGTGAATTACCTAAGGCTTTTCATCTTATCATTACAACATCTATACCCGATTAATCAAGCATTTTTTCTCAAGTTAGGATGATGATTATCACTATTGCCATTAACTGAGAAACGGTAAGTCGGAAAGTGGAATAATATTCCCCCACCATACATAAGGGATTAATACGACGCTATTTCAATTTCTACGTCTCCAGTTTTCCACATATTTCATTAGCCTCTCATTGTTTATACTTTTTAACTGAATCGTCTGCCTTAACTAGGTTTCCAATCGTTTGTTTGGAATGAGGTTCTATTTTCGTCGACGCAATGTCATTGAGGGGTATCAATACGAATGCACGTTCTGTCATCCTTGGGTGGGGAATCGTTAGTTGATCCAACTCTATGATGTCATCTCCATATAATAAGATATCAACATCTAATGTGCGTGGACCCCAACGTACTTCTCTCACTCGATGTAACTGTTTTTCAGTTTCTAAACAACAATTGAGCAATTCTCGTGGTGTAAGTTGCGTATTTATTTCAACACATAAATTTAAGAATTGTGGTTGTTCTGTATAACCCACAGGAGCTGTTTCGTATATTGGAGAAACTTGTGTAACCTTAATACCATCAAAATGATCAAGGATGTCTATTGCCTGCATCAACTGTTTATGACGATTGCCAATATTACTTCCTAAACCTAGATAAGCTTGTACCATTTAATAATTCTCCCTCACTATTTCTATACCAACGCCATCATAATGACCTGCAATCGGAGGATTTTCTTTAGTGATTCTGACTTTCGTTTCCATTACACGATTATAGTGTGAATTTATACGTTTTGCAATACGTTCTGCAAGATGTTCTATCAATTGACAAGATGGCCCTTCAACAATGTTTTTAACATCTTCAAAGACCTCACCATAATGCACAGTGTCTTTGACATTATCCGTTTTCCCTGCTTCAGTCAAATCAACTTTAAGTGTTACATCTACTATAAAAATTTGGCCAAGTTCATTTTCTGCATGAAGCGCTCCATGATAGCCATAAAAACGCATGCCATTAAGAAAGATGATGTCGCTCATGTTCATTCTCCTTTAAAAAGTCGATGCTTTGTGCAAGCTTTACATTTAAGTCTACATTATGCACGCGAACCGCCTGAATGCCTTTCATTATACCATAAACCGTCGTAGCAGCTGTTGCTTCATCTCGTTCTGCTGGCGTTGTCTCTTTGCCAATCATTTCTTTAATAAAGCGTTTACGACTCGTGGCTAATAGCACTGGATATTCTGTTGCCACAAGTTCATCTAATCGTGCCATGACTTCTTTTTCTTCACTTCTTGATTTAGCAAAACCAATACCAGGGTCTAACCATATGTTCCCTTTTTCTATGCCTGCCATTTCTGCTTTATTAGCCTGAGTCAATAACGATAATAGCATTTCTTCAACAACAGGTTGTTCTCTCTGACCATCGCCGTTATGCATTAACACAATTTCTGCATTATAGTCACTAACCACATCAAATATTTTAGGGTCATATAATCCCGCCCATTGGTCATTTATAATTGTAGCCCCAAGCTTTAAACAAGCCTCTGCTACCTCACTACGATATGTATCAACAGAAATTTGAACGTCTAATTTAACCAATTGTTCTACTACAGGTACAACGCGTTCCATTTCTTCCTCTAATGATACTTCCGTATGACCTGGTCTTGTGGATACGCCACCCACATCGATGATATCCACACCTTCATCTATCATCTCTTTTGCTCGTGCGACTGCCTTGTCCACTGAATTGTATTTACCCCCATCAGAGAACGAATCCGGCGTCACATTTAAAATGCCCATAATTTTTGTTTTCGTCATTTTTTTCACCCTTTGCTTTCTTAAAAAATGAATATGTAACACTGCAACTACATTTAAATCATTAACTTATAAATAATGATACACTCATTTGAGAAACATTTCAGTATTTGCAATTTAAAATTCATCTATTTCTCTTATAGATTTTACACTGGCTTTTTCAAAAAACAAAAAAGCCAGTGAAGCCAACTGGGACTTCACTAGCATATTAAATGAACTATAAATTAGTCGTCAAATGAATATAACGGTGTAGATAAGTAACGTTCGCCATTACTTGGTAATACGGTTAATACTGTTTTTCCTTTACCTAATTCTTTAGCTTTTTGAATTGCTGCGTGAATGGCTGCACCTGAAGAAATACCTGCTAAAATACCTTCTTCTTTAGCCACACGACGTGATGTTTCCATCGCAATGTCATTGCCAACTTGAATGATGCTATCATAGATATCTGTGTTAAGTGTGTCTGGAACGAAACCAGCACCTAAACCTTGTAATTTGTGTGGACCAGGTTCACCTCCACTTAATACTGGAGATGCTTCTGGTTCGATTGCCACGATTTCAATATTTGGATATTTTTCTTTTAATACTTTACCAGCACCTGATAAAGTTCCTCCCGTACCTACACCAGCTAAGAAAGCATCAATTTGTTTACCTTCAAATTGTTCAACAATTTCTGGACCTGTAGTCAATTCGTGAATTTCAGGGTTTGCTGGGTTTTCAAATTGTTGTGGTTCGAAATAACCATGTTCTTCTTTTAATTCTTTAGCCTTTTTAATTGCACCTTTCATCGCTTCTGATCCGGGTGTTAATACTACTTCTGCACCATAAGCTTTCAATAAATTACGGCGCTCTAAACTCATTGTTTCTGGCATTGTAAATACAGCTTTATAGCCTTTCGCAGCACAAACAAATGCAAGTCCGATACCAGTGTTACCACTTGTAGGTTCAACTATCGTATCGCCAGGTTTAATTTTACCTTCTTTTTCTGCTTTTTCTATCATAGCAAGCGCAATACGATCTTTAACAGAACCACCTGGATTTTGATATTCTAATTTCACGTATACATCTGCTGCATCAGCGTCTACAACGTTTCTCAATTTGACTACTGGTGTATTGCCAATAATTTCTGTAATATTATCAACTATTTTTTGTGCCATTAAAAACACTCCTTTATTCTAGTTTGACTAAATGCTTAGTTCTTTAATCGGATATAGTTATATCATATCAGAATTTTCTAAAAAAACAAATGTATTTACCCATTTATGTCTCTAAAACTATTATACATCTTTGTGTTTCCCTGACCTAGTATCATCTAAACTACCATTGACTCATGCTATGCTTGTAATTGTTCGAGAACCCCCTGTAGCTCCGCTTCAGTATAGTTATATTTTTGATTACAAAAATGACATGTAGCCTCTGCGCCATGATCCTTTGTAATCATATCTTGTATTTCTGCTTCTCCTAACCCTTTAATAGCATTTGAAAATTTTTCATGACTGCATTGACATTCGAACTGAACGGGTGTCTTATCGATGATTTGAACGTGTTCCTGTCCAAGAATTTCGCTTAGAATGCTTTCAGGTGTTAACCCTTGTTCAATCAGTTTGGATACTGGTGTCATGTGCTTAATTACATTTTCTAAATGCGTAATCGTATCATTTGATGCGCCTGGCATAACCTGTATTACAAAGCCACCTGCTGCTTTAATAGAGTTATCTGGATTAACTAGCACTCCTAAACCAACAGAAGATGGTGTTTGTTCACTTGTTGCATAATAATATGTGAAGTCTTCTCCTAGTTCTCCGGACACTATCGGACTTGTTCCTGTAAAATAATCCTTCATTCCAACATCTTTTACTACCATAATGGACCCCTCTGTTCCTACTGCACGTTTTACATCTAATTTTCCTTGTGCATTTAATGGAAAATGTGTTTGAGGATGATCGACATAAGCGCGTATATTACCTCGCGCATCAGCATCAGCAATTATTTTACCTATCGGCCCTTTGCCGTCAACTGTAACTGTTAATTTTTGCGCTCCTTTGAGCATTGCCCCCATCATCACTGTGGCAGTCATAGTTCTTCCCATAGCTGCAGAAGCAGTTGGCCAAGTATAATGACGCGTTTGAGCTTCTTGTACGGATTCTGTGGTAAGTGCAGCATATGCTCTTATTTCTCCACCATACGCCAATGCTTTTACTATATAATCATGTGTCATAAACAATCTCCTTATATACTTTTATATTTTATTTATCAAGTTTTTTCTTATTATGAGCAATTATTATACACCTGTTGTTTATATCAACAAAATGACCTGCTTGTATCAGTTTCGTTTCGTTAAAAAAATCAAAAAGTCTCCTTCCGCAATAATTCATATGCAGAAGGAGACAGATTAATATCATTGTTGTCTATGATCAGGCTGGTTTGGATCACTTGGATTATATGGTTTATCAATATTTGGTGCTTGTTCGTGTGCTGTGTCATCTGACTCAGATGCACGATCTTTTTCTGATGCATCTTTGTTCGTGTCTTCGTCTTTGTCACCTTGCTCTAATTGTTCTTCACGAATTTCATCATACGATTTGCCATATTTACCATCGCTAAAATCAGTATCGTCTTTATTTACTATTTTTGCACTATCATAATCTACTTCTGGCATTTTACCATCATAGAATAATGAGCGAATTTGTTCAGCAACTAATGTTTCCTCAGTTAATAGTGTTTTAGCAATAAGTTTTAACTGATCTTGATGTTCTATTAATATTTGTTTACAACGTTCATATTGTTCTTTAATAATACGTTGTACTTCTTTATCGATTTCATAAGCAATTTGACCTGAATAATTAGATTCACCTTGCATATCTTTGCCTAAGAAGACTTGCCCGCTACTACTATTAGAAAATTGTAATGGTCCTAATTTTTTACTCATACCATATTCTGTGACCATTGAGCGTGCAATTTGGGTAGCTCTTTCAAAGTCGTTTGATGCCCCTGTAGATACTTCACCAAAGTTAATATCTTCAGACACACGTCCACCAAGCAAACCACAAATTTTGTCTAACAATTCTGGTTCTGTCATTAAGAAGCGATCTTGTTTAGGTAACATCATCGCATATCCACCGGCTTGACCACGTGGTACGATAGTTACTTTATGCACAATTTCCGCCTCGTCAAGTACCATCCCAATAATGGTATGTCCTGCTTCATGATGTGCCACGATATTTCGTTCCTTATCAGAAATAACACGAGATTTCTTAGCTGGACCAGCAATAACGCGGTCGGTTGCTTCTTCGATATCGCGCATATCAATTTTATTTTTACCTTCACGCGCAGCAATCAATGATGCCTCATTTAGTAAGTTTTCTAAATCAGCACCAGAAAATCCTGGTGTTCTTTGAGAAATAGCTTTTAAATCTACAGTTTCATCAAGCGGTTTGTTTTTAGCGTGAACATGTAGAATCGCTTCACGGCCTTTTACATCAGGGCGACCTACTTGAATTTGACGGTCAAAACGACCTGGACGTAATAATGCTGGGTCTAAAATGTCTGGTCGGTTTGTTGCTGCAATCATGATAATACCTTCATTTTCACCGAAGCCATCCATTTCTACTAAGAGTTGGTTGAGTGTTTGTTCTCGTTCATCATGGCCACCACCAACACCTGCACCACGTTGACGACCTACGGCATCGATTTCATCGATGAAAATAATACAAGGCGCATTCTTTTTAGCATTTTCAAATAAGTCACGCACACGACTTGCGCCGACACCAACGAACATTTCAACGAAGTCTGAACCACTGATTGAGAAGAATGGTGCACCAGCTTCACCGGCCACGGCACGCGCAAGCAATGTTTTACCTGTACCTGGAGGCCCTACTAAAAGCACACCTTTAGGTATACGTGAGCCCATTTGTTTAAATTTCTTATTATCTTTTAAGAAGTCAACAATTTCAATTAATTCCTGTTTCTCTTCGTCAGCACCGGCAACATCACTAAAGCGTACACGACGTTTCTTGTTATCGTACATTTTTGCTTTGGATTTACCAAAGTTCATCATACGACCGCCTTGTCCCCCACCTTGTGCTTGGCTTAGGAAGAAGATGAACAATAATGCAATAATTAAAACTGGAATAAGTGTTGTTAAGATACTTACAAATACACTTTGTTTTTCTTCTTCTTTAACAGTGAATTTTAACCCATCTTGTTTTTTTGCTTTATCTGTGATGTTTTGTAAGTCTTTTTCATTGTTATAAAGTATTGTTGATGAATAATCTTCATCTTTTTTCGTCTTACCACTTACCATGTAAACATTTTGCTCTGGTTGGATTTCTAAAGACTTCAGTTCACCTTTATCCAACTGTTTAACAAATTGCGTATATGTAAGTTGCTTTGGCATGTTCCCATTATTGTTTATATAATTGAAAACGCCAAACAAAATAACGCCAATAATTGCGATAACTAGCACATTGCGAAATGCTTTTTGCATGCGTCGTTTCCTCCTACTTCCATAATAAAACTAACAAAAATTGTAACACAATACATCTTTTTAAGGCTAGTATTTCAACTTTAATATTAGTTTCTATAGCCTTTTTACTTATCATTATTACATTCCCTATTATCACTATTTTCTATAGCACATAAAACATTATAGTTTCATTTCTTTTGTACACTATTTATTTAAGAGAGTTATATAAATCGAGTCTACACTATTAGACATTTTTCGCATAGTATTTTACTTTATTTTATATCAGAAGATAAATCACTTATTTTGTGTAAACTTCGGGTTTAAGCGTGCCAATGTAAGGTAAATTACGATAATGTTCTCCATAATCTAAGCCATAACCTACAACAAATTCATCGGGAATTTTTTTACCTACATATTTTGCTTCGATATCTGCTTTTCGGCGATTAGGTTTGTCTAATAGCGTTACAATTTCTAATGAATTTACTTTTCTAGATTGTAGTAACTCAGTAATTGATTTTAAAGTTGTTCCTGTCTCTAATATATCTTCAATGATTAAGACATCTTTATTCTCAATTGATGTACCTAAATCTTTAATAATTTGAACCTCACCAGTAGATTCTGTACCTCCGTGATAACTTGAAACATCCATAAAATCTATAGCAAGATGTGTATCAATGCGTTTAATTAAATCTGCCATAAACATAACAGAACCTTTTAAGATCCCAACACAAACTAATGGTTTATTTTGATAATCTTGTGTGATTTGTTCTCCTAGTGTTTTACAAAGTGTTTGAATCTCTTCTTCTGTTAAAATTATTTCCTTTAAATCATTATGCATAGTTATTCATCTCCGTTATTAATAGTTAAATAATCTTGGTGGGTTCGTGATATATATAGTTGGCCAACCGCTATAATATGCTGCTCAGCATCAACAACAATAGGCATTATATTTCTTTCATTCATGTCTACCTTGTGGTCAATCATCAAACGGCTGACTTTTTTATGTGCTGTTTGTCCATTTAAGCAAAAAATATCCCCGTTTTTACGCGTACGAATCGTCAGCGGGAAAACATCAGCTGGCATTTGCTCGTCAACTATAATATGACTATTGCCAAAATGGTAATGCCCATGGTGATAAATTTTAATAGGTTCAACTGATGTTTGCTGTTGGTATTTAGCCATTATTATAAATTTATCATATGCAATTTTAATATGCCATTGTTCTGTTAACCCAATTTCAAATTGGGCTTTATCATTAGCTATTTGATGGAACCATTCATAATATGTTCTTTCAGAGTATGGTGCAGGAATATCCGTATACTGTAGTAAGCAGTCCATCAGCATGACTTTATCGTAGTATGGCAGACAATTGAATCGTGTTCTTGGGCACGTTATCATAGTATGATTATGATTCATATTCACATAATCTTGAATGAATCGCGAAGTTTTATTTTCTAATTGCTCCATCTGTGCATCATGCCAGGCTTTTAATTTCAATAATTGCTCAACATCTAATTGCTCATTATCATTAATTTCAGGTATTAAGCGATTGCGAATGTCATTACGTACATATTTATTTATATGATTTGAACAATCTTCATAAAAAGGCACATGATGCACTTGTTGAAAATATCGGATGTCTTGTTTATGAGATTGTAGTAATGGTCGGCATATTTTGTATTGCTCTCTCGCCGTAAGATAAGACATGCCTAATCGACTGCGTGTTGCCCGTCCAGAAAACAAACGGTAAAAGATTGTTTCAAGTTGATCATCTAAATGATGTGCAGTGAGTAACACATCCGCATTTAATTCATGCATTTTATAATCAAACCATTGATAACGCATTTGTCGTGAGTCATTTTGTATACTTTTCCCGGAAGCTACTAAATGTGATAAATCTAAATGTTTAATATCATATGATAACTGGTGTTGTTCACAGTAGGTTTGAAAAAAACGTTCTTCCTCTATCGATTCTTCTCGCAAACCATGATTGACATGTAGACATGTTAACTTGCGATAGGTGTCACGATAGAGATGGGTTAAAGCGTATAACAGGCACATGCTATCAACACCTGTAGATACGGCTAAGACAATATGGTCCTCTACAGTCCAACCACTCGTGTCTACTTTCATATAATCCCACCTTTTATAATTTTAATCTGTATCTATTTTTATCAAAGGGCCGTCAATAAAAATAGACTGCTCCTTGAGTAGAAACAGTCTATTTTTAACCGCATTAACGTCTTGAACCTTTACCACCACGTCTAGATTCTGTTTGTCGTTTAATCGTTGTGAGTTTATCTTCACTATCTTTTAAGAAATTACTTAGTTTCTTTTCAAAATCTTCAGCTTTTTGTGGCGGTTTACTATGATGTGATTTGTGTTGTGGTCTACGTGGTCGATCTTTTGCTTTTTTAATTGATAAGCTGATTTTTCCGTCATCCGCAATTGATAATACTTTAACTTCAACTTCATCACCGATTGATAAATGGTCCTCTACATTTTCAACGTAATTATCTGCCACTTCACTAATGTGTACTAAGCCACTTTTCCCTTCAGGTAATTCGACGAACGCACCAAATTTTTTGATACCTGTGACTTTACCTTTAAGCTTATTTCCTACTTCGATTGACATATTCTAAATAAATCCTCCCGATATGATTCGATTTTATCCTTATTATATTCCTGTTTTAATATTTTCACAATGCTATAGCTAGATTATTTTAAGATTAGCTGCTGTTTCTAATAAAACTGTTAACTGTATCCTCTATATTTAATTGTTTTTACTATTTTATAAAGCGATTAGTGATCATCATCTGTCGACTTTGACTTATCTGACTGTTTATCACTTGGCAATTTAAAGATAACCTCTCCTTTATTACTCAAATAGTAATCATCACGCGCAATTTTCTCTACGTAATCCGAATCGTTCAAATTACTCAGTTCTTCTTTTAATGCAATTTCTTCATCTTGTTGTTTTTGAAATTGTTCTTCTTTATGTTTTCGTTCAGCAGCATCTTCACTATTACTTTGCTTTTGAAGGACAAGCACGATAATTAACATTAATATAATGGCTAATAGTATACCACCAAACACTGTAATTCTACGGCGAACAATACGCATTTTCATCTTATTTCGTTGCTTTTGTTTGTTTCTTTGTGATGTGTACTGATTACCTATTTGTTCTACTTTTTTATCCAATGCTTGTCACCTCCTTTAAGCCATTATTCATCAAATTGTGGTTCATTTTTAGTACGTTCTTCTTTGATCAATTCGTACATGCCTTTAGCATTTTCTTTTGTTGCATGCTCATTTAATGCAGTTACTTTAACTGTAACTAACTTTTGACCAAAGCGAATGACTAATTCATCTTCAACCTTAACATCTGTACCTGCTTTAGCATCGTTACCATTAACAGTAATACGACCTTGGTCACTGATTTCTTTAGCCAAGGTACGTCGTTTTACTAAACGTGATACCTTTAAATATTTATCTAATCTCATGACTCTGCCTCTCCTTGCTGTAAATAGGCTTTGAGCATATTTTCATCAAAGTCTTTATTTTTGGTTTTATCATACAACGACATGAAGTGGTCTGCAAATACTTTCTCGAATTTGACGCGTGGTGTTTTGCCTTCTTGTTGTTTCGCCTCTAGCCAAATAGTATTTAAATCATCTATTGTTTCTGCATGTTGTTCTCCAAAGATATGAGGATGACGTCGAATCATTTTAGCATTTAAGCCGTCAATAACTTCACGTATATCCATATAGCCTTCTTTTTTACCAATACTCGTATGTAATAATACTTGTAGTAAAATATCACCAAGTTCTTCAATCATATGCCAATCATCTTTATTATCAATCGCTTCAAATAATTCAAATGTTTCTTCTAGTAAATAGCGTTTCAATGAGGCATGTGTTTGCGCTTTATCCCAAGGACAACCGTGGTCATCATCGACAAGTGTGTCAATGGTTTGTACCGCAAAATCAAAGTCTGAATATAGCACACGCTCGTCTTCAACTGCAGGTACAAAAACACTAGTTAGATTATTAAAATAAGATGCATCACGGTCTAATTCGTAGAGCGGTAACTCCGTTATTTGTGCATTACCACCATGCGCACCATCAACGATTTTAACATGGTAATCATCCGGATAGCGTTCCATCAAAGTAATTTTCAAATCTGCAGCTACCATATTGCTATAAACTTGTGTAATGATTGTAGCTGTGCGCACATTCAAATGTTCTGGCTGTATATCTGTACCATCCAACATTGTAAAGCCATCATTCGGATCAATTTTTACCGCGGCAAAAATATCATCGATAAAACTTTTCCCTCCAAGTACATTCACACTGACATCATCTCGTTGCTTCTCCGCTTCTAACAATAGCATCGTCGTTGTTTCTGCAACATAAGGATGACCGGGCACCGCATAAATGACGTCTTGTTGTTGTGCCAATTCTAATAAACGATCGACAATGGTTTGATAAACATCTTCAAAAGATTGATGTGCTTCATAGATATCATCAAACGTTTCAAAATGTATATCCTCACGCAATGCTTCTATAACAGGATGTGCTAACGTTCGTGCATATACACAGTCTTGTTGTTGAATAAATCGATATATTCCTAATGGTAAATCGTCTAAACCATAATTTCCAAGACCAATAATTGTAATCTTATGCGTCATATTATCGTCGACTCCTTGTTTTAAAATGATATAATTTATCTCCATAAGGTAAGTGTTTTAGTTCTCTATAGCTTAACATACGCCATTCAGCTATAAGCCAGGTAAATATCCCAACTCCTGCAAATGCCGCAATTAGAAGTTCAAGTAATCCACCAATGCGTCCCGTTGTAGGAATAAGCCACATCACAGCTTGCACGACAAGACTCATAACTAACATGCTTGCCAATAATTTAATAAAGAATCGACCCATTCCTTGCATTTTATAACGTGTCGTTACACGCTGATGGCAAATCAAACCTGTCACACTTAAAGACAAGGCGGTACTCACACTGGCACCTAAAATTCCTAATTGATAAATCAACATAATATTTAACAGCCCTTTAACGATTAAACCAATACCAACACTAATCATCACCGTTGCAACCTCATTAAACACTTGTAATAAAGCAATATACATCATAATTAATGATACCAATATTACCGTTATCATATAAACACTTAGCGTTATGACTAAACTGTTGGTTTTAAAAAAAACTTGATTCATCAATGGTAATAAATTAACTAATCCTACTGCGGCAGCACTACTAATTAATATAGTAATTTTCAGAGAGGCATTCGCATAACGATTCATTAAATTCCATTGTTGTTCTTGCAACGCACATGTTAATAACGGAATCAACACAAAACTAAAAGTTGTTGTGACAATTAAGCCCATTTGAATAAATGATGCGCCACGATCATAGATGCCTTTTTGCTTAATCGCTTCATGAAATGATAAATGGTTTGATTTTAACATGTGTACTACTGTAAAACTGTCGATGAACTGCCATAAAATAACTAATAGTTGACTTATAGCGAACACCATAACTGCTAACATTAGTCGGCGCCATGGTATGGTCGTCGTATCTAGCTGACGCATATATTTAAACGGTCGATGATAGATTAAATAAAGACTTGAACCTAGAAAACCAACCGATGAACCTAAAATTGCAAGCATGCCAGCTTGATAAATCGTTCTTCCATAAAGTATAAATAATCCTATCGCTACAAAGATAACTGTAACTCGAATTATCTGCTCTATTACCTGGGAAATTGCTGGAATAGTCATTAATTGTTGACTTTGATAATGACCTCTTAATACGCCTAAAACCCCAACAAATAAGAAACTTAAACTTGCTGCTCTAATCATTGTTTCTAGATGAACATCTCCCATCATCCATGCCATTGGATGCGCTAACAGAAATAATAATGCAGTAATAAAAATAGCTACTATCTGCAAATATCGAAGCACCATTGAATATCTTTGCGCCGTACCATGTCCACCTAAAGTTTGCGTTACTGCACTAGGAATTGCATTCATTGATAATATCATGCCTAACGCAACAATAGGATATATTTGCTGATAGGCATACAATCCTTCATCACCCAATACATTTTGATACGGTACACGATAAAGTGCACTTAATACTTTGACAACAATGAGCGCACCAGTCAGTACCACTACACCACTAAATGCGGATTTCGTCTTCATCTTTAATAACTCTACTTTCTTCTAGACATTTCACTAAAAATTTTAAATTCTCAAGCCATTGTGTTGATTTTTTCAAAGTAACTTTCATCACCCCGTCTTGAACACCTACTTTCATAGCTCGACCAAGCGGTTGTGTTTGTTTAAACAATGCTTCACCATCGATGTCTTTCGTTCCTTGCACCGATAATGTAATATCCACTGTTTTTCCTTGATCTTTTATCAAGGTTACCCCAGCACGTAATGCATGCATCTTAATTTGTACACTATCAAGTAAACGTTCAACTTCTATCGGATAATCATTAAAACGATCCATCAATTCATCTCTAATATGGTCAAGTTGTGCCTCATTTTCAACTTTTCTTAACTTTTTATATATCTCAATTTTAGCCTGTTCGTTTTGAATATATTCTGCTGGCAGATAGGCATCTAAATTTAATACCATCTCTACTTCAGGTGTATCTGGCGTTTCTTCAGTTATACCGCGTTTTTCATTTACTGCTTCTTCTAACATTTGTGAATATAGATCAAATCCAACTGAATCGATAAAGCCATGTTGCTGTTTACCTAATAAGTTACCCGCACCACGAATATTTAAATCGCGCATCGCAATCTTGAAACCAGATCCTAGCTCTGTAAATTCCTTAATCGCTTGCAAACGATCTTCAGCTGTTTCGGTTAATACTTTATTTGTCGGATGTAAGAAATAAGCATAACCGATACGACTCGAACGTCCAACACGTCCTCTTAATTGATACAATTGACTTAAACCAAATCGATCCGCTTCTTCAATAATCAATGTATTGGCATTTGGTACATCCACACCTGTCTCTATAATCGTAGTTGTTACTAATATATCGTAGTCTCCATTGATAAAACTTAGCATAGTTTCTTCTAAATCCCGTTCAGTCATTTGTCCATGTGCTACAGCAATACTTGCTTCAGGCATGAGCATTTGTAGTTGTTCACGCTTTTCATATATCGACTGAACTTTATTGTATAAATAGAACACCTGACCATCTCTAGATAGTTCGCGCTCTAATGCTTCTTTAATAAAATTCGTATTTTGTTCTAGCACATACGTTTGAACTGGGAAGCGATTTTCTGGTGGCGTTTCAATTACTGACAAATCACGCACACCAAGCATACTCATATGCAGCGTTCTTGGTATAGGTGTTGCTGTTAGTGTTAAGACATCAACATTCGTTTTCAATGTCTTAATACGTTCTTTATGGCGAACACCAAATCGTTGCTCTTCATCTACAATAAGCAACCCTAAATCCTTATATCGAATATCTTTGCTTAGTAGCTTGTGTGTCCCTACAACGATATCAACATAACCAGACTTCAACCCTTCTTTCGTCTTTCTAACCTCTTTCGCCGTTCTAAAACGACTGACAAGTTGAATTTCAACCGGGAAATCTTGCATTCGCTCAATCAATGTTTCGTAATGTTGTTGAGCAAGAATCGTCGTTGGAACTAAAAATGCAACCTGTTTACCTTCCATTACTGCTTTAAAAGCTGCACGAATCGCTACTTCAGTCTTACCATAGCCAACATCACCACATAACAGACGATCCATTGGTTTTTGTAGTTCCATATCTGCTTTAATTTCTTCAATCGATTTTGCTTGATCAGGTGTTAACTCATATGGAAAGTCTAATTCAAAAGCTTGTTGCTCAGCTGTATCTTCTCCAAATTGGTAACCTACTGACATTTCTCGTTCTTTATATAAAGCAATCAATTCTTCAGCAATATCTTCAACGCTTTGTTGTACCTTGGCTTTGGTTTTCTTCCATTCAGAGCCACCAAGTTTATTTAATTTAGGCGATTTGTCTTCTGAAGCAACATATTTTTGGACTTGATCCATTTGGTCAACTGGAACAAATAATTGATCTGTACCTTTATATTGTAATTTTATATAGTCGCGATGAACATCCCCAACTTCAAGTGTTTCTACACCTAAATAGCGGCCTACCCCGTGATGTACATGAACTACATAGTCACCTACTTTTAAATCTTGATATGATTTTATCTTTTCAGCATTTGATATTGTCTTAGAACGTTTGCGCTGTTTCTTCTGTTTTGTTTTAAACAATTCTCGTTCAGTAATTACCACGAGTTGCATATAAGGTAGTTCAAAACCTTCAGATAAACTTCCTTCCGTCACAATAGCTTGTCCACTGGCAATACCGCTGTGAATATTTTTAACGGTAGGAATATGCATTTCGTTTAGCATTGCCTGAATACGTTCCACCTTTGTTTCTGTTTCTACCAAGACTACAATCGTATAGTCATTTTGTACGTAGCGTTGAAACTCAGAACGCATAATATCATATTGTCCATAAAACTGTTGCACTGGCTTACAAGAAAACTTGATAATATCAGCTAATTTAACAGTCATTGAGGATGTAAACAGTGTGAAGTATGCCACTGGAAAATGAGTTAATAAATGTTCAAAACCGTCATATTGCATAAAAGTTTGCCCAATAAAACCATTACCACTTTCTATTAAATTATGAATAAAGTCCTCGACTTCAGTGGTCAACGTTTCTTCTGTTTCTTTGATACGATTATATTCATCAACTACGACAATGGCATCTTGTTGAAAATAATCAATCAAAGTAGCAGGCGTTTCATACATAAATGCAACTAAACGTCGTAATAATTGGTGGTCGACGGCTGTCGTGTCTATAAGATTGAAACTTTCATAGGTTTCTTTCAAGTCATTCCTTACCGATGTTTCAATTTTTGGACGTGTGTCTTCATATGCAGCTTTTAAATTGCTTTGTAAATGCTTAATGACATCATCAGTGATGACATAGTCACTTGCAGAAGTGATTGAGACACCATCTAAATTATTATTGGAACGTTGGGTTTCAATATCAAAATCTCGAATTGAGTCGACTTCCGTATCAAACAACTCGATTCTTACCGGTTCGCCAATCAACGGATAGATGTCGATAATACCACCACGCACTGAGAATTCACCGATATGGGAAACAACAGATTCACGGCGATACCCCATGTTCACAAGTTGCTGTAGTAAATGTGCCACATCAATATCTTGACCAATATGTAAATGGATTTGATGTGCTTGCCATATGTCTATAGGTGTTTGCCATTTTTTCAAACCATTTAATGGCACGATAAATAACCCTTTCTCATTTTGTGCTAACGCAGTAAGTGTGCGTACGCGTTCGCTCATAAGTTGAGGGCTTTGGGTTGAAAATTCTTCTGTCATAATATCTTGTACAGGATATTTGTATACTTCTGCCGAATCAATATACTGCAATAAATCTGTTTCTAATTTATCTGCTTGGTAGAGATTATTTGTTATAAGGAGCATTTGCTTATGGTCAGTAAGATATTTTTCCGCGATAATTGTAGCTTTAGCCGATGGAGATAATCCAGTGACTAAAATATTTTCTTGTCCAAATACCTGATCTAATTCTTGGAAACGTTTATCTTGTTGGATGTATTCTGCTATCACTGATTTCAATTGACGTCACCATTAAAGTTATTCATGACATGGTCAAAGCGTGACGTATCGATAAATGCTTCTACTGCTTGAGCTGCATGTTCAACTACATGATCCATTGTCATCATTTCTTCTTTTGAAAATTTTTGTAATACATAATCAGGTACTGACATGCCATTAGTCGGTCTACCAACACCGATGCGAATACGCTTAAATTGCTCCGTGCCTAAATGTTGAATAATCGATTTCATACCATTATGACCACCTGCACTACCCTTTTGTCTTAATCTGACTTGACCTTGGTTAAGATCTAAATCATCATAAAGCACGATAAGTTCATCTATTGCTACATTGTAATAATCCATTAAAGGCCCAACTGCTTGCCCCGATAAATTCATCATTGTCATTGGTTCGATAAACATGACTTTATCATTACCAATACGCTCAATGGTATATGCACCTTTGAATTTTTGTTTATCTAAATTAAAATTGTATTTATCTAAAAGATAATCTACCACTTCAAAACCAATATTGTGTCTTGTATGTTCGAATCGTTTGCCTATATTTCCAAGACCAACAATACATTTCATATGTTGAAACCTCCATGCCAAATTGTAAATTAATGTACCATACATGATGCATTTATTTAGATTGACTCACTCATGTATGTTTTTCTAATTCTATTATTATATGGTTATCATTATTAAAATAAGTTGATTCTTTACTTTTTAAAGATACACACTATTTTATATCATTCATCATCATAACACAAAAAAGCACTAAACTTATGTTGATAAGTTTAGTGCTCATATAAGACGATGATTCGTCGCTTTTATACATCACAATTAACTTGGCTCACTATAAGCTATTAATTGTAAATCGTACAATTAGCTAAACAATAATGTTATAAGCTTTATTCTTCAGCTTCTTCGTCTTCTTTAGATTCTCCTACAACTTCTGGTTCTGGCGTAGCAGCATCGCCTTCCATAGCTTCCACTTCTTCTTCAGTTGGTTCTTCAGTTGGTGGAACTACTGTTACGATTGAAGTTTCTGGTTCATCTTCAATAGTGTAGTCACCTGTTACTTTAACATCTGCTACTGTGTAGCTGTCGTTAATTTGTAAGTCAGTAACGTCTACTTCAATTGCTTCTGGGATATTTTCTGGTGTAGCTGTAACTTGTAAGTAGAATAATGGTTGTTCAACAACGCCACCTTCTTTAGCACCCACTGCTTCACCAACTAAGTGTACAGGCACTTCTACTGTACGTTCTTCAGTCATGTTAATAGCTAAGAAGTCAATATGTGTAATTTGGTTTTTTAACGGATCAAATTGGTAATCTGACACCATAACTTTAATTGATTTAGAGCCAACGCCTAAATCGATAACCCCGTTACGACCAACTTCACGGATAACTTTGATGAATTCAACTTCATCAACTTTAACAGAAGTATTTTTTGTACTATAACCGTAAACAACTGCAGGAACTTTACCTAAACTTCTAATCTTTTTAAGTTCTGAACGAGTTTGTTTACCTTGACGGATGATTGACTTTAATGAAGCCATTCTGATTTCCACCTTTCGAATTTTGCTCTCTTACAGAGCACTCCTCATTTGCCCATCAATGCGAACATTGCTTGCAAATGTTTATTTCATTCGTATAATCACGAACGAATGTATTATACACGCTTATGAATTTGAAGTCAAATTGCTGTGACTAGGCTTAATCAAACAAGACGCTTACTGATTCTCGTTCATATACACGGACAATAGCTTGTGCTAATAGTCCAGCAACAGATAATTGCTTCGTATTTGCTGGTTTGCGATTTTCATCTAATAAGATTGAATTTGTCACAATAAGCTCTTTAATCGCTGAATTTTCGATACGTTCTTTAGCCGGACCAGACAGTACTGGGTGTGTACAACATGCATATACTTCTTTCGCACCTTTATCTTTTAACGCTTGTGCAGCTAAAGTTATCGTTCCAGCTGTATCAATAATATCATCAATAATAATTGCGGTGCGCCCTTCAATATCTCCAACGATATTCATAACTTCTGCAACATTAGGTTTAGGGCGACGTTTATCGATAATTGCAATTGGAGTTTTTAAAATGTCAGCAAGTTTGCGCGCACGCGTTACACCACCATGATCTGGTGAAACAACGACACACTCTTCTGGATTTATGTTTGGATCATTTTGGAAATGTTGACCAATAATAGGAACACCCATCAAATGATCAATCGGAATGTCAAAGAAGCCTTGAATTTGTGGCGCATGTAAGTCTAAAGCGATCATGCGATTTGCACCAGCTGTTTCAATTAAATTAGCTACTAATTTTGCTGTAATAGGTTCACGGCTACGTGCTTTTCTGTCTTGACGTGCGTATCCATAATAAGGTACCACAATATTAATATTCGCTGCTGACGCACGTTTGCATGCATCAATCATAATGAGCAATTCCATTAAATGTAAGTTGACTGGATATGATGTTGGTTGAATAATAAAGACGTCACATCCTCGGATGCTTTCTTCAATATTAATTTGAATTTCGCCATCACTAAAACGTTTTACAGAGCACTTCCCTAATTCAATCCCTACACGATCAGCTACTTCTTGTGCCAAAGGTTCATTTCCTTTAAGAGAAAAGATCTTTAAAGATGAATTCTTGTATTCATTATTTAACATTTATAGTCCTCCAATTATTTTCTATGCATACATATTATATATAAAAAACGCGTCTTTTACTATGACTCAATCAAATTCATACTAAAATTTATTAATTTCGACAATTCGGAATAACGATTACAGTTCGTAAAGTATATTCTAGATTGTTAGTATTATTTTTTTACATATCCTTCTTTAGTGATTTGACGTGCTCTTGCAAGCGCTAAGCTATCATTAGGAATATCATCTGTGATTGTTGATCCTGCAGCAATGAGCGAGCCATCACCAACAGTAACTGGTGCAATAAGATTAGTATTACATCCAATAAAGGCATCCCTTCCAATCACTGTACGGAATTTATTTATGCCATCATAATTCACAGTGATAGAGCCACAACCAATATTTGTACGTTCTCCGACTTCAGCATCACCAATATAGCTCAAGTGAGATACTTTTGCACCATCTTTCAGCTCAGCTTTCTTAACTTCAACAAAGTTACCTACCTTGACATCTTTGCCCAGGTTAGAACCAGGACGTAATTGTGCAAATGGCCCTACTTTCGTATACGCGCCCACTTTAGAATCATTAATCACCGATTGCTTGATTTCGACATGTGCAGCAATCTTACTATTATGAATTTCAGAATATTGACCTACATGTACATTTTCTCCAATCGTTGTTGTCCCAGTAATTCTTACACCAGGTTCAATAACCGTATCCATACCAATTTCAACGTCTGGTGCAATATATGTTTGAGTTGGATCAATCAAAGTTACGCCATTTCGCATATGATAGTCATTTACACGCTGTTGTAACGCCTTTTCAGCTTGACTAAGCATCACACGGTCATTGACACCTATAATTTCATCAAAATCATCTGTATGATAGACTTCGGCAATACCATGATTATGTAAAATCAAGGCAACTGCATCTGGTAGATAATATTCTCCCTGTGCATTGTCATTTCGCACCTGATTTAGCGTTTCAAAGAGCACTTGATTATCAAAAGCAAAAATACCCGAACTGATTTCACTTATCGTTTTTTCGGCCGCCGATGCATCTTTTTCTTCAACTATACGTTCCAGCTGTTGTTGCTCATTACGAATAATACGTCCATATCCAAATGGGTTAATCGCCGTTGCAGATAATACTGTGACATGGGCCTTATTTCGCTCATGGTGTTCGATTAATGCTTGTAACGTTTCAGCAGTTATCAGTGGCGTATCTCCGCATACAACTAGTGTCGTTCCTTCTTTACTGCTTAAGTGGTCTTGAGCCGTTTTCACGGCATGTGCCGTACCTAGTTGTTCAGCTTGAAAACTATACAATGATTGATGTCCTAATGTTTCTTTGACCTCATCTGCACCATGGCCTACTACAGTTACAACTTGATCTACACCTGATGCTTTAACATTCGTTAATACATGCTCAATCATCGGCTTCCCAGCAACCTCATGTAGTACTTTATACCTTTTCGACTTCATTCTTGTACCTTTACCAGCTGCTAATATAATCGCATATCTCTGCATGAATGCTAACCCTCCAATAAAAATTACACTTCGTCATTATTATAATTTAATTATTACGCCACTTTCAAGATTTATAAGATGTTGTTAAAGAAACGTAAATGGCTTATCATCTTGTTAATAATAATGTTAATGTGCTTGTATTTTAAAAGAACAGGTCCAACATCCGCATTATGTTGAACCTGTTCTAAAGTTTATATCAATTATATATTAATCATTGTCTTCTGATTGTTCTGATGAGGCATTTTTATCTGGAACTACTTCATCAGTTTCATCATATACTTTCATCACAGCATCCTGAATCTCCTGTCTCATATCAGAATTAATCGGATGTGCAATATCACGGAATTCACCATCTGGTGTACGTTTACTTGGCATTGCGACGAACAGACCAGAATTTCCTTCAATTACGCGTAAGTCATGAATAACGAATGCCTTATCTAAAGTAATTGAAACAAGTGCTTTCATTCTACCGTCTGTTTCTATTTTTCTAAGTCTTACATCTGTCACTTTCATGCAGTGAGCCCCCCTAGTATATATCTCTCTTTGTGGTTTTTAGAAGCTTTACAATTCAACATTGAAAATTATCATTCCTTAGTTTTGGCTATTAATTCAATTTCAACTTTAACATCTTTAGGTAAACGTGAAACTTCAACACAGCTACGCGCAGGTTGATGTTCACTAAAATAATCTGCGTATACTTCATTGATTTGTTGAAATTCATTCATATCAGCAATGAAAATTGTTGATTTAATGACAGAATTAAAGTCTGCACCTGCTTCATTGAGCACAACTTTTAAATTTTCTAGTACTTGTTTAGTTTGTTCTTGCACATCCTCACTTACCAATTGACCATTAGAATTCAATGGTAGCTGTCCAGATGTAAATACCAAACCATTCACAGCCGTTGCGTGTGAATAAGGCCCTATAGCTTCAGGTACGCTATTAGCGTTAATCGTTTTCATGATGTAATTACTCCTTTTAAGAAAATTTAGACAAAATATTACCTTGCTCAACGTTAAACTCTTGATTATATTCATCAACATCAGATAATCTGACCAAGGAAGTATAATCTTCAATCAATCGTTGTTTAACTTCTTTTGATTCTACAAGTACTGATACCCCTTTTACATGTGCTTTAAACTCATTCATGAGATTCATCACACCATTAATTGAGCCACCAGCTCTCATAAAGTCATCGACAACCAACACATTAGAATTTTCTTCTAATGTACGTTTCGATAGCACCATTGTTTCTATTTTTCTTGATGAACCTGAAACGTAGTTAATGGATACTGTTGAGCCTTCAGTCACTTTGTTATCCTTGCGAATGACTACTACAGGTAAATTTAATACGTTTGCTACCGCGTTGGCAAGTGAAATCCCTTTTGTCGCTATTGTCACAACTGCATCAAGTTGCTCATCCATGTATATTGTTGCAATTAATTTACCAACTCTATTCAATAATGTAGGGTTCCCTACTAAGTCTGATAAGAATAAATATCCGCCTGGCAATAAACGATTTTTCTCATCCAATAAACGAATCACGTCATCGATAACTTCTGCCGCTTCTTCTTTACTCATCATTGGTTTATAGGTCACACCACCACTTGCTCCTGCCGTCGTAATGACTGTGCCTAGTCTTTCTTTTAAAAAGGTATTCTTAATAATTTGTACATCTTCGCTAATTGATGATTTTGCTTGTTTAAATTTTTTAACGAAAAATGTTAAAGGTATTAATTCATTGGGGTGGTTCATTAGATATTGTGTCATAAACACAATACGCTCACTTCGTTTATAACGCATTGTCTCAACCTTCCTATCCTAGTAATCTTACTAAATAAACTTCATTACAACAGCCGTTTACTGCATTATATATTTTCTTAGCTTGACTTTCTTTTTGTGCTAATGCATAAACAGTTGGTCCACTACCACTCATTAAAGCGCCATCTGCACCACATTGAAGCATGTTATTTTTAATCTTTTTTATTTCTGGGTGCATAGCCATAGACACTAATTCCAAGCGATTAGAAAGACTGTGGCATAACTTTTGATAGTCACCATGTTTAATCGCTGCCTTGCACGCTTCTGTGTGAACGGCATGCGCAATATTTAAATCTAAAGCTTTAAAAACGTCTGGCGATGAAATACCTAAATCTGGTTTAGCTAAAACTACCCATGTCGCTGGCGGTTTGTTTAAAAATTCAATCTTCTCACCTAAGCCAGTACATAAAGCGGTTTGATTATAAATACAAAACGGTACATCTGTGCCAATTTGAATACCCAATTGAGCTAAATCATGCAATGTTAAACCCAAGTCGAACAGGCGATTCATACCTCTCATCGTTGCAGCAGCATCTGCTGAACCTCCAGCTAAACCAGCTGATACCGGAATGTCTTTATCAATCGCTATCGTTACACCTTGCTGAATCCCATAAGTATGTGTCATTAATTCGGCAGCTCTATAAGCTAAATTTTTACTATCATTAGGCACATAGTTGTGCTCAATGTCGACAATAATCTTATTATCCGTACGTTTTTTAAATGATAGTCTATCATTTAAATCAACCGTCGTCATAATCATTGCAATTTCATGATAGCCGTCATCTCTTTTGAAAAGGGTGTCGAGCGTAAAATTTATCTTGGCAGGAGCCGTTTCATATATCATTTTTCCGCCCCTCTCTTCAATATATTAATAAGATGATTTTAACATAAAGGAGCCAAATATTTGATTAAAACTATACATATTTCTCTAAAAACTTAATAAACATTGTCTTTTGAAAAATAATATACGGAATTTTACATATAAAAAAGCGCTATGCTTTTTGCATTAACGCTTATATCTTCTTATTCAATTTAATCTTGCGTTGACCTCTCGCTCAAATTGAATAATAATTATTTACTTATATCTTTATTAGTGTGCAACTGCTTCTTGATGATTATCCTCTTCAAATGAAACTTGTACATTCTCTGTTAGCACATCCGTGTATGTATAAGATACTCTTTCAAAGTTATGCTTATCTTGGTCTAATTCAACAATGAAAACTGATGGATAAGTCTCTTTTAATACCCCACAACGTTCAATTGTTTTTTTACGACCACCGTTGGCTTTAAGTACAATACGATTTCCTAAATGACAATCAATAGAATTTTTGATGTCCAAAATTGATTTTGGCATATTGCTCCACCTCGCTACAAGGTATATCTTACCATATTCATAGCCTTTTCGTCAAATAAAATTTAAATTTTATCAATGTCCAACGCTTTTGTCAACAGTTTAATTAGCTAATTCAGGGTATTTTTTCTTTTCTTTATACAAACGTGCGAAATCTTGTATCGAAAGTGTTTCACCTCGTCGTTTAGGATCAATTTCAGCAGCGTTAAGCCAAGATAATATAGCTTCTTTATGTTTTTTGCCATCTTTAAAGTGATTTTGGTAATTGTTATTAATTGTTTTTCGACGTTGCGCAAATGCAGCTTTAGCCAATTTAAAGAATGCTGTTTCATCATCTATATCTACAAGAGGTTGTGAGCGCTGCATTAATTTTACAACAATAGAGTCTACATTGGGCGGTGGCATAAAGACACTTTTCGGCACTGTTACTACTTTGCTTGTTTCAGTATAATATTGTGTCACGATAGATAATGATCCATAAGCTTTTGTTCCTACAGTCGCATTCAACCGCTCTCCTACTTCTTTTTGCATCATAACAACATATCCATCAATTGGAATATCTTGCTGCATTAAATTGAGTAGAATTGGCGTAGTAATGTAGTATGGTAAATTTGCAACCACCATAATCTTTTCACAATCATTTAAATATGTGTGCACAGCTGCTGCTATATCGGCTTTCAATATATCTTCATTAATCACAGTCACATTTTCGTATGGTGCCAGCGTATAATCTAGCACCGGGATAAGACGTTGATCAATTTCAAATGCGATAACCTGTTTTGCTTTTTTAGCTAGTTGCTCTGTTAATGAACCCATTCCCGGTCCAATTTCAATAACTCCGGTACGTTCATCAATATCACTGGCATCAATAATTTTATGGATGATGTTTACATCAACTAAGAAGTTTTGTCCTAAACTCTTTTTAAAGTTAAATCCAAAGCGCGTTAACAGTTCTTTAGTTCTGGATGGTGTTGCAATATCTTTATTCTCCATTATTCATCTCGCTCCTTCTCAAGACCTAATGCCTGGCGTACATCCGCTTCTGTATAACCAAATGCATTTAATTTTTTCAATAATTGTTTACCATTTGAATGACCAATGTGAAGTTTTCTACCAATCACTTCTCGCTTTCGACGCGCATCTTTACCAATGATTAGCCCTAGCTCGAGTAATACGCTTTTATCGATTGTTTCTATTGCTTCTTCAAAAGGTGAACTTACATGCATTAGTGCGGCTCTAATATCTTCTGGTTTTGCATGCTCAACACCAATTTTCCCACGCTTATTTTTAGCTTTTTCTCTATCTATATAAGCGTGTTTTACTCCAGATACATGCTCTGTAATCGTATGGCGAATTTTATCACCTGGGAAATCAGGATCTGTTAGTACTATAACACCTCTAGTTTCTTGTGCATGTTGAATTACATCTAATGTATCTCTATTGATGGCACTGCCATTTGTTTCAATTGTATCGCATTCTACTGCTAACTTTACGCGCTCCGTATCATCGCGTCCCTCTACAACTATAAACTCATTTATTCTCACTATGATTTAACCCTTCTTTATTTTTACTGTTCATTAGTTATTTTAAAGCAAACCACATCGAATTCACATTAATTTTATATTTATAATAATTAAAAGGAGCAAGACAAGATGGACTGTCTTACCCCAATGTAAAGAAATATTACTTTAAGTTAAATAAACGTTCCGCATTTTCTGTAGTTTGACGACATACATCTTCATATGTCATCCCTCTTAATTCTGCAATTTGTTGCGCCACTAGAGTAACACGTTCTGGCTCGTTACGCTTACCTCTATAAGGATGTGGCGATAAATAAGGCGCATCTGTTTCAACTAACAAACGTTCCATTGGCACATGTTGCGCAACTTCTTTAGGTTGTTTCGCATTTTTAAAAGTAACAGGACCCCCTAGTGAAATATAAAAATTCAATTTATTAATGACCACATCTGCAATTTCAGGAGAACCACTAAAACTATGCATAATACCACCTACTTCTTCAGCATGTTCTTCAAGTAGAATATCCACACAATCTTGTGTTGCTTCCCGATTATGAATGACGATTGGCAACTTAACACGTTTAGCTAATGCAATTTGCTTTCTAAAAACTTCTTTTTGAATATCCGCTGGAGATTTATCCCAATGATAGTCTAATCCCATTTCACCAATACCGATAACTTTAGGATGCTCAGCAAGCGTTTCAATCCAACTTAAGCGCGCTTCAGTAAAATCAATCGCATCAACCGGATGCCATCCTATAATGGCATATAAAAAGTCATATTGTTCGATTAATTCCATCGCACGTTCAATGGTAGCCGTATCAAAACCAACGACAAACATACGGTCTACACCTGCCTGTTGCGCGCGTGAAATCACTTCGCTTAAATCTTCATCATATTGTTCATCATTCAAATGCACATGTGTATCGATTAACATCATATCTCTCCTACAGCTTTAAATTTTACTTAATCACCGCGCCATTAGCGATGGCGTTAGGTAAACTTACTAATGTTAAAACATCGTCCTTTTCAGCTGATAAAATCATACCTTCTGATCTTTGGCCCATTAATTTTGCTGGTTTCAAATTCGTAACGACAGCTACTTTCTTACCAATTATGTCTTCTGGTTTATAAAATTTAGCGATGCCTGAAACAATTTGGCGTTGTTCAGTTCCCAAATCAACTTGAATTTTTAACAATTTATCTGATTTTTTCACATTTTCAGCATCCGTAATCGTTGCTGCTTTAATTTCTACTTTATCGAAATCTTTAATATTAATTTGCGCTTTACTAGGTGCCTCGTGTTCAACTTTTTCAGATTTAGGTGGTTGCATAGACGCTTTGATATATGCAATTTCAGCTTCTGTATCTAGTCTCGGGAAAATTGGTGATGGCTTTTCAGTAACCATAACAGGTTGTTTTAGTGCACCGTAACGTTCAAGGCTTGCCAATTCAAACAACTCTGGACTATTAATATTTAATTGTTTAAAGACTTCTCTAGGTGCATGCGTTAAGAACGGACGCAATAACACTGTTGCAAAACGAATATTTTCAACCAAGTGTGCCATTACATTGGCTAACATATCCTTTTGACTATCGTCTTTAGCTAATACCCATGGCGTTGTTTCGTCAATATATTTATTGGTACGACTTATCAATTTCCAAACAGTGGCTAACGCAACTGAAAATTGGAAGCTTTCCATGTTATCATTAAAGTCTTTTACTGTTTCAAGTGCAAGTGCTTCCATTGCATCATCCAACTCATGTTTTGGACCCGTATAAGCTGGAAGTTCGCCTTGGAAATATTTATTAATCATCGAAATAGTTCGATTAACTAAATTGCCTAAGTCATTTGCTAAATCATAGTTTGTACGTTCAACAAATGCTTCTGGTGTGAAGACACCGTCTGAACCAAATGGCAACTCACGCATTAAGTAATAACGCGTCGCATCTAAACCATAACGATCGATGAGCACATTAGGATCTACAACATTCCCTTTCGATTTACTCATTTTACCGTCTTTCATTAAAATCCAACCGTGCGCAAACACTTTTTTAGGTAATGGTAAATCTAATGCCATAAGTAAAATTGGCCAAATAATAGAGTGGAAACGTACAATTTCTTTTGCCATTAAATGCACGTCTGCAGGCCAATATTTTTGGAAAAGTGCATCATCATCTGATAAATAGCCTAGTGAAGATATATAGTTCACAAGTGCATCAATCCATACATAAACAACATGTTTAGGGTTAGATGGCACTCGAACACCCCAATCAAAAGACGTACGTGATACAGCTAAATCTTCCAAACCTGGTTTGATAAAATTATTAATCATTTCATTTTTTCGAGATGGTGGTTGAATAAAATCCGGATTTTGATCGTAAAATTCTAATAAACGATCCGTATACTTGCTAATATTAAAGAAATAGCTTTCTTCTTTTACAAGTTCAACTTCGTGTCCTGAATCCGGACTTTTTCCGCCAACGATTTTGCCATTTTCATATATAGGATCAACAAGTTGTGATTCTGTATAGTAAGTTTCATCAGGAACAGAATACCAACCTTCATATTCACCTAGATAAATATCGCCTTGTTTAAGTAAACGTTCAAAGACTTTCTCAACCACTTGTTTATGGCGTTGTTCTGTTGTTCTAATAAAGTCATCATTTGAAATTTCAAGTTTGCTCCATAAACTTTTAATTCCTGCAATCATATCATCTAAATATTCTAATTCTGTTTTACCAGCTTTTTGTGCTTTTTCTTGAATTTTTTGTCCATGTTCATCTGTACCTGTTAAATAACGTACATCATATCCTTGCATGCGTTTATATCTGGCAATTACGTCACCTGCTACCGTTGAATACGCATGTCCAATATGTAAATTCCCACTTGGATAATAAATTGGGGTTGTAATATAAAATGTCTCTTTCGCCATCACTGGGTCCTCCTATTCTCTTACACTATCAATGTTATCTAACATTATTTTCCTTTTCAATGAAGTCGCACATGGATATGTCCAGCTTCAGAATGTTAACTGTCTTATATCAGTATATAGATATACCTATAAATTCTATAGCTTTATTATACATTATCTAAAAACAGTAACGTGATATCTTTTCTACATTACCATAAAATCAGCAATTCATGGGTATTTCAATATAATTTATTCTGCGTTAAGTTGATGATAGATATCGTAAACATCACTTGTCTTCATATTTCGATCTTCTGCCACCATTTTAATTGCTTTTTTAGGCTTAACCTGTTGTTTTTTAATATAGTGTGTAACATGTTCTTGAATCGTCATTTCTTCATACCATTGCTTATCTTTCAAAGCCTTTGCCCCTTCAATTAACATTACAAATTCCCCTTTTTGAGGGATTTTGTCTTGTTCAACCATCGCTATCATTGAATCAATATCAAGTGTGATGATTTCTTCAAACTTTTTAGTAAGCTCTCTACCAATGGTCACCCGTCGCTTTGCATCGATACTTTGAATCGCCTTTAGTGTTTGTATCACTCGATAAGGTGACTCATAAATAATTATTGTTGCTTCTTGGTACATACGTTCTTGTAATACGGAAATTTTATCTTTTTCTTTGCGTGGCAAAAAACCTATAAATGTATAGATGTAAGATGGCAGTCCACTTGCCATCAAAGCAGTTAAACCAGCATTAGCACCAGGAATAGGCACAACATTAAGCTGCTGTTCTCTTGCTTCCACTACGAGTTCATAACCTGGATCACTGATTAATGGTAATCCTGCATCTGATACTAAGGCGATATCTAAACCATTTTGTAATTGCTCTATTAAATAGTTCGTTTGTTGTTCTTTATTATGCTCATGATAAGATTTTAATGGGGTATCAATCGCATAGTGCGAACATAATTTACGAGTCACTCTAGTATCTTCACAGGCTATTAAGTCAACATCATTAAGAACTTGAACGGCGCGATATGTAATATCTCCTAAATTGCCAATAGGTGTCCCGACTAAATATAAAGTCCCCATATTATCTCTCCTTAAATAATGCTAATTTTTGCTTTCTTGATAATTGCTTAATTTCATATTCTCTTTTTAATGCTTCTGATTTCGTATCGTACATTTCTTGATAAACTAAGACTACTGGGCGTCTTGCCTTTGTATATTTGGCCCCTTTTCCTAGATTGTGCTGTTTAATTCGCGCTTCTACATCTCTGGCATAACCCGTATACAAACTATGATCTTTACACTGCACAATATATACAAAATGTTTATCCATAATAAACCTCTTTCATCTCATCCGAGTAACTACCGTCTTCATTATAAATATAAAACGGTGCACATAGTTCTAACCCTTGCTTTCCACTTTTTCGACCTTCCACAACAATCGTTTGGGCTGTTTTGCCTTTTTTACTATAAATTAAATGTAAGCGTTTCGGTTCAATGTTTACTTGTCTCATTTCAGTTAAGACATCCATAAGCCTTTCTGCTCGATGTACCATCATTAATCGCCCGCCCTGCTTAAGTAGATGTTGCGCAGCCTTCATGCAATCACTGAGTGTACACATAATCTCATGACGTGCGATTTTATGTGCTTCTTTTTGGTGTTGATGCTTTTGATTTATTTTAAAATAAGGTGGGTTACATGTCACAAGAGAATATTGTGAGGGTTTGAAATATTGCGTCGTCTCTTTTAAATCCATATGAAACAACGTTAATCGATTTTCTAGATGGTTATATTTAAAGCTTCGACGCGCCATATCGACTAACTGTATTTGTATTTCCATCGCATCTATTTGTTGTGTACCTTTCGCAGATAATAGTAGCGGTATGACACCATTTCCAGAACACAAATCCATAATTGTATCTTTTTTTCTTACTTCAGTAAAATAGCCTAATAATAAAGCATCAGTTGAAAATGAAAACACGTCGTCGTTTTGTATTACTTTCAAATTTTCTTTAATAAGACAATCTATACGTTCATGTGCTTTTAACATTATGTCGCTCCTAAAAAAAGGGTGTTACAATAACAGCAGTCCTAAGCGTCTGTTGTTTGTATATACACCCTGTCATTTATATCGCTGAGTCATTAGTCATTAAGTACTGCCATACAAAGCAAGCAATCTTCGCCTTGTCGATGTTTTCCAAATAATTCACCTTTACATATATGAAACCCTTCAGCATATAACATTGCTAAGTTATCCTTACTGGGTAATGGTTTTTTGACTTGTTTGGCTTCCTTTGTCTTAGGCTGACTATTTTGTGAAAGCTCATCTTTGTCCATCAAGCGCTTTAAATTATCGTTTTCAATATGTAATGCAACGTTCTCTTCAACTAAAGCTACAGCCATTTCTTTTATCTCATTCATATCTTGCGTTATCGCATTAACGTTTGCTTCCAGACTCACAAGCCGCTCAAATAATTCATTTCGCTCCAAAAGTCATGAAACCTCCTTAATTAAACGCTTCAATTTCTTCCATTTTGTATTCCAGTGGTTGCTCTAATCCATCAATTTTAACCTGCATAGAAATATCTAAAATATTAAGTGCTACTACGCGTCCTTGTCCATCAGGTGTCGAAATTTTCTCTCCCACATCTGGCAATTGTGCTCGTACTTCTTCATATAAATCATTTTCATATTTCAAACAGCACATAAGTCGGCCACATGCACCCGAAATTTTAGTCGGATTTAAAGATAAATTTTGATCTTTCGCCATCTTAATCGATACAGGCTCAAAATCTCCTAAAAACGTAGAACAACATAGTGAACGGCCACATGGTCCAATGCCACCCAAAAGCTTAGCTTCGTCACGCACACCAATTTGCCGTAATTCTATACGTGTTTTTAATTGTTGCGCTAATAATTTTACCAACTTCCGAAAGTCGATACGATCATCTGCCGTAAAATTAAAGATGATTTTAGACTTGTCCAACGTATATTCACAGTTAACAAGACGCATATCTAGTTCTAACTGTTTAATGAAATCGTGACACAAAGTTAGTGCTGCTTTAGCATCTTGTGCATTTTGTTTATATATTTCAATATCCTTAGGTGTAGCCTTACGTATGACTTCTTTAAGGGGCAGTGTTACATCGCCATCAGCAACATGACAAGGTGGACATTTAACAAGTCCTAATTCCAGGCCACGTTTTGATTCTACAATCACCCAGTCGTCTTCTTTGATAGTTAATTCTTGAGGCGCATAATATTCTAACTTCCCAGCTTGTTGAAACTGTACACCTACTATCTTTGGCATTTATCTCACACCCTTAATTACAATTTGTTCAAATACTAATGTTGGATTTACATTTTGCATTAATTTCTTATGCGCTTCTGTTAATTGGTCATATATTCTTATCATTTGTTGTAATGTTAATGCTTCAGCATATCGCTCAATTTCATTGCTTAAATCTTGAAATGTATAGTGTTTACTAGCTTTTAATTTAGCATGCATAATATCCTCAAAAAAACCATTTACTGCAGCCAATGTTAACAACTGCAACTTGCGGTTTTTGGCGTTCTTTAACAACTCGATAATTCCAATTAATGCCATCGGTTTGTTTTCAATGAGCAATTCACACCAATGCACAATCACTTTGCGTAATGCTGTTAAATCATTTTCTTCGTTCAATGTTAATGCAGCTTCAAGTTGAGTTGTGTAGGTGCTCAACATTTCAGCAACAGGACGCGATACAGAGACTTCTGTCAATTGTTCTACAAAATGCGCTTTGTTCATTGGCTTAAAGTAAACATGCTGGCATCTCGAATGAATAGTATCTAATATTTGTTCTGGCTTTGTAGAGATTAAAATAGCTATTGTATTTTTCGGAGGTTCTTCTAAAAATTTTAAAATACTATTTTCCCCTTGAACCGTCAGTTTTTCAAAACTTTCTATAATATATACTTTATACGCTCCCTCAATTGGAAGCTGATTCATACGATGCACGAGTTGCTCAACTTGTTCCTTTTTAATGCTTGATTCATCAGAAGCTACATACATAAAATCTGGATGATTAAATCCTGCTACCTTCAACTCACACTGCTGATTATTTTGGCACAAAATTAACTTAGCAAAATCCATAGCAACTTGTTTCATAGACTCCGCATCATCACCTTCAAACAAATATGCATGCGACAACTTATTAGAACCAAAAGCATTCAAAAGACGTTCAAATTCATCCATGATCTAAACTCCTCATATATAAAAAAGGCAGAGACACAAAACGTATACACCTCGGAAAGCCAACAAAGCAATCCAGAAGTAGGATTTGCGCGGAGCCCCAGCACAGAGAAATGTATATAACATTTCTACAAGCAAGCTCTAACTGAATACTGCCGCTATTCACAAAAATTTAAAGAAACACGTTTAACGTTGCTTTTTCATCAGTGCTACTTTATGTTCTGCTTAAATCCTAAACACTTTTGTCCCGACCTCTAAATTTCAAACATTATTTTCATTCATCGTTGTTATTTCGATATTTAAAATCTATGGAAGGCATCGATTGGCATCACAAATACAGTAGCGCCACCGACTTCCACTTCTACAGGATACGGTATGTAAGAGTCTGCACTACCGCCCATAGGTGTCATTGGAGAAACTAATTGTTCTCTATTACCACATGTGTTATCAATCACAGTTAAGATATCGTCAACTCGATCATCATCAACACCACATAAAAATGTCGTATTTCCCGCTCTTAGAAAACCACCAGTTGTTGCTAATTTTGTGGCTCTAAAGTCATGCTTTACGAGTTGGTCTGAAAGTTCTTGACTATCTTGATCTTGGATGATCGCTATAATCATTTTCATTTTATAACACCTCTTCTTGTCATTATATCATAATTTTTTCAAAAAATTTATGATAATTTGGTACGTCTCTTCAATAACATTAGCTATATTTTGGCTGGCATCCACTTTGCGAAATCGCTTGTCCCCGTTCTCCATAATTTGTCGATATCCTTCAATTACTAAATTATGAAATTTCAAATCTTCTTTGTCTAAACGATTTTGTTCGCGTTGATTATTCATAATACGTTGTCTGCCTATCTCAGCTGAAATATCAAGATATATCGTTAAATCTGGATACAAGCCATTAATTGCAAAGTCATTGAGTTTTCTCACTTCCTCTATACCTATACCCCGTGCATATCCCTGATAAGCCAAAGAACTATCAATATAGCGATCACATAATACAATTTTATGCTGTTTTAATGCTGGAATGACCTTTTCAACAAGATGTTCTCTTCTAGAAGCAGCAAATAACATTGCTTCTGTGCGTATATCCATGTGATTACCATCAAGAACAACTTTTCTTATTTCTTCCCCAGTAGGTACGCCACCTGGTTCACGCGTTGAAATTACATCAAAGTCTTGTGCGAGCTTTTCTGCAACAGCTTGAATCACCGTGGTCTTCCCTGAGCCTTCTGGTCCTTCAAAAGTAATAAATGCTGTCATATTTTATTCATCCTTAACCAAAATTTTTTTATTGTTAATCCCTTCCACTCTGACACCAGAATCAATATAATTCGCTATTAATTTTAACATATTTTGAGTGATTCTTTCGCCCGTAAAGAAAAGTGGTATACCTGGTGGATAAGGCGTTATATGTTGTGCTAATATCATACCTTGCGCATTATCTAACTCAACCCAAGTAACATGGGTAATATCCATTGTCTCGTAACTACCAGCGGCACAAGGTAAACGAGTGTAACTTGATTGCTGATTATGATTTATCAAATCCTCAACAGGCTGCATACGTATACGTTCAATAAGTTCATCAAATGGATATTTATCTTGTTCGTGCCATAAAGGTAAAATAAGCAATACTTGATAATCATCTGCAAGTTCCACGAAAACAGACATTTTTTCAAACCAATCTTGAATTTGATATCCTAACATATGCTTATGCTGTACTGTTAGCTTTAGCGGATCAGCCATTTGTATCATTATAAATCCTTTATCTTGCATCATTTCGATAAACTGTTGTCGTCTTTTAAAAAACAATCTACTATCATACTGTTGATAAAATTGGTTTGCCTGTTCAAGGCTAGCCATAACAAGATATGAGGGACTAGATGTCTGAAAATAACTCAAATATTGAATAACTTTATCACGTTGCGGCGCTTGTTTGTGAATAAACAATATTGATCCCATTGTTAACGCAGGTAGCGTTTTATGATATGACTGTACGACATAATCCGCTTTCATGTTTAACGCTGAAGTAGGAAAGCCGTCTAAATCAAAATGTGCCCCGTGTGCTTCATCAACTAAGACAGGTATATTAGCTGCATGCAATTTTGAAATACAGGAATTAATATCAAAACATTCTCCATAATAATTTGGGTATGTAACTACGGCTAATTTATATTGTTCAGAATCAAAATCTCTTGTTTGAGGACCGTAATAATGATGGGTTTGAAGACTTTCCTGCATAGGTAAAATATCTGCACTTTGATGTGTTAAATCAAGCCCATGAAAAACAGACTTATGTACATTTCTAGCAATTAAATAACGTCCATCCACAGCTGAAAACCCTTGTATTGTAGCTAATATACCTGACGTTGTTCCATTAACAAGTATAAAAGCATCGTAGTCTTCATGTTTTGACATATTATGTTGACTGTTAAGAATAATATCTTCTGGATGATGCAAATCATCTAAACCTGTGATTTCAGTCATATCAAATTTAAAATCTAGTTCATGTAACGTCCCAATTGTCATATTTTTATGACCAGGAACATGCATAGATATAGCCTTTTCATTTATAAGTTGGCTTAATTTATAATTAATTGGCAATGCCATGTGTAACACTCTTTTCAATTAAATATTAACGAATATGTGATAAATTGTCGGGATTGCTATAAGACCACTGATTTTTTAATAAACCCATAACATAACAATCTCGATATTCTCCATTAGTATAAAAATGTTCTTTTAATGTGCCTTCAATATTAAAGTTATGTGTTTCATAAATATGAACAGCCTTTTCATTATTAACATCAACATATAGATATACTTTATGCATATTCAAGACTAAAAATGCATAGTCTATGGCCATTTTAAAAGCTTGTTTAGCAAAACCGTGTCCACTATAATCAGGATCAACAATAATTTGGACTTCACAGTTTCGATGTACAAAATCTATCTCAACTAATTCAACAATACCAATAGCATGGTCCTCTTGTTCTATAATAAATCGTCTTTCATCTTCATCTAAAATATGCTTATTATAAAGATGTTGCAATTCACTCAGTGATTGATAAGGTTCTTCAAACCAATATGACATAATCGAATATTCATTATTGAGCTGATGTACGAATTCTAAATCGGTTTCCTCTAATGCACGAATAATCATTTTTATGCACTCCTTTATTCAAATTTTATGGAAAATTCAAATGAAAGTAAAATGATATTAATAGCAAATTGATTATATACTAAAACCCTCGCATACGTAGTTGTACACAAAGGTTTAGTATATATGAAGATCGAGACATAAATTTCTTTTAAAAGCTGCAGCTGGCAAGTTCTATTGAAACTTAATAGAATTTGCCTGTTTCTTTATTATATTAAGCGTCATTAAGAAAAAGCACACTTCTTTTAAGTACGAAGTATTTTAGCAAGAGCTTGAAAGAACAAGACAAGCTCAGGATGGGGCCCCAACAAAGAGGCTTTCGAAAAGAAAGCCAACGGACAAAGCGAGTTGGGGTGGGGCCCCAACAGAGAGAATTTCGAGAAGAAATTCATCAAGCAAAGCAAGTTGGGGTGGCTGAAGCTGTTCTCTAAGAAAGCGAGCCAGCAATACAAACTATTGAATATAACAAAGAAGCACAAAGATGATTTGAAATAAATCATCTTTGTGCGATTTTTTGGAAATTTATGTCTCGACGTGTATTGCTATATTATTTTGTGTTTTCTTTTTTTCTTTTTGTTACGAAAAATGCACCTATTGCTATTAACAATCCACCTATTAGTCCGTTTTTATTAGCTGTTTCTCCTGTTTCAGGTAACTCTGACACATGCATATCTGTATGTTCTGACTTTTCAATAGAACGTTGTTCTTTAACATTATGATATTTAACAAGTTGTTGTTTAACTTGTGGTGTATGTTTGAATTGACTTTCAGACTGCGTATTATGCTTAGTCTTTTTCAATTGTTTTGCTGGCACAGCATTCTCTACTTTTTTATAAATATATGTTGTAATACCATCTTTTTCAATCTTATGTCCTGTATATTGCCAATCTTGTCCGATAAATTGTTCTGGTGGTAACTGACCTTTTCGTGATGGAACAATTTCACGACCATTTGTATCAACATAAATTGTGATTTTCAATTCATCAATGTCTACACGCGGTGCGTCATTTGGAACTTTTGATTGAATACGTTCATAGACATATGTTGTAATGCTGTCTTTTTCTGTAACTTTTCCTGTGTATTGCCATCTATCTCCAATAATGCTAGGCGGTTGATGTTTACCTTCTGTTGTTTC
>NZ_KV830930.1:0-7630 GCF_001836955.1 Staphylococcus sp. HMSC063A07 | reverse complement strand
GATGCCATCTGCCGTTGTTGTTTGACCTGTGTACTGCCATCTATCTCCGATAATACCTGGTGGTTCGTGTTTACCTTCTGTTGTTTCTTGCACCTCATTATCTTTGCCATCCACATAACGTGTTATTTCTAATTGTACTGGCGTTTCTTGCGGTGCATCGTTCGGGATTGCTGATTGGATGCGTTCATATACATACGTTGTGATGCCATCTTTTTCTGTGACTTTTCCTGTATATTGCCATCTGTCACCAATAATGCCAGGCGGTTGATGTTTACCTTCTGTTGTTTCTTGTACTTCGTTTCCTTCTGGGTCCACATAGCGTGTTACTTCTAATTGTACCGGTATCTCTTGCGGTGGATTATTTGGTATTTCTGACTGAATACGTTCATAAACATATGTTATGATGCCATCTTTTTCTGTGACTTTTCCTGTATACTGCCATTTATCTCCAATAATGCCAGGCGGTTGGTGCGTGCCTTCTTCTGTTTCTTGAACTTCATTTCCATCAGTATCCACATAGCGTGTCACTTCTAATTGCACCGGTGTCTCTTGCGGTGCTTCATTTGGTATCTCTGATTGTATACGTTCATACACATGCGTCGTAATGCCATCTGCCGTTGTTGTTTGACCTGTATATTGCCATTTGTCTCCGATAATACTTGGTGGTTGATGCGTGCCTTCTTCTGTTTCTTGCACTTCATTACCTTCACTATCCACATAGCGTGTCACTTCTAATTGCACCGGTGTCTCTTGCGGTGCTTCATTTGGTATCTCTGATTGTATACGTTCATACACATATGTTGTGATGCCATCTGCCGTTGTTGTTTGACCTGTATATTGCCATTTGTCTCCGATAATACCTGGCGCATCATGTGTGCCTTCTTCCGTTTCTTGCACTTCATTACCTTCGCCATCTACATAGCGTGTTACTTCTAATTCTACCGGTGTCTCTTGCGGTGCCTCGTTTGGTATTTCTGACTGGATACGTTGATACACATGTGTTGTAATACCATTTTCTGCTGCTGTTTGACCTGTGTACTGCCACTTATCTGCGATAATACCTGGTGCGTCATGTGTGCCTTCTTCCGTTTCTTGCACTTCATTACCTTCGCCATCCACATAACGTGTTACTTCTAACGCGACTGGCGTCTCTTGTGGTGCCTCGTTTGGTATTTCCGATTGTATACGTTCATACACATGCGTCGTAATGCCAGATTCTGTTGTTGTTTGACCCGTATATTGCCATTTGTCTCCGATAATACCTGGTGGTTGATGCGTGCCTTCTTCTGTCTCTTGAACTTCGTTGCCATCACTATCCACATAACGTGTTACTTCTAACGCGACTGGCGTCTCTTGTGGTGCCTCATTCGGTATTTCTGACTGGATGCGTTCATATACATGTGTCGTAATACCATTTTCTGCTGCTGTTTGGCCTGTATATTGCCATTTATCTCCGATAATACCTGGTGCGTCATGCGTGCCTTCTTCTGTTTCTTGCACCTCATTACCTTCACTATCCACATAACGCGTTACTTCTAATTCTACCGGCGTCTCTTGTGGTGCCTCGTTCGGTATTTCTGATTGAATGCGTTGATATATATGTGTCGTAATACCATTTTCTGCTGCTGTTTGACCTGTGTACTGCCACTTATCTGCGATAATACCTGGTGCGTCATGTGTGCCTTCTTCCGTTTCTTGCACTTCATTACCTTCGCCATCCACATAACGTGTTACTTCTAACGCGACTGGTGTCTCTTGTGGTGCTTCATTCGGTATTTCTGACTGGATACGTTGATATACATGTGTTGTAATACCATTTTCTGCTGCTGTTTGGCCTGTATATTGCCATTTATCTCCGATAATACCTGGTGCGTCATGCGTGCCCTCTTCCGTTTCCTGCACTTCATTACCTTCACTATCCACGTAACGTGTTACTTCTAACGCAACTGGCGTTTCTTGCGGCGCGTCGTTCGGTATCTGTTCATAAGTTGTAATCGGTTCGTATACATAGTGAACTTCTATTGTCTGCTTACCTACAACTGTTCCAGATTGATTTTCTGGTGTCGAAATTAAATGATAACTTATTGTCTTTTTAACTTTACCGTCATCAGTTGTTTCAAAGGTTACGCGATCTGGAATTGTTGCTGGTGTAGCTGTATATTCTGTTCCTTCAATTTGACTATTTACAACTGTTACTAGCGGACTTAACACTTCTCCATCCGTTGTTTTATAGTCGGCTATCACACTACCTTCAAATACTTCTACGTATATTAAATTAACAATTTTAGTTTGACCTTTAGCATAATGACCCGTTGTAGGATCAAGTTGATTATCAACCCTAACAAATTTATAGTGTCGATTTAGTCTATCAATCATTTGAGGCACACTAACATTATACTCCGTATTCTTTTTACCTTTTGATGTCAGTGAATTTTGAATTGTATTCCCTGATTCATTAGTATACTTAACCACTAAGTCTCCACGGTTATCTTCTGTTTCAAGCTCAACTTTATTCCCTGAAAGCCATGTATTATCCAAACCTTTAGTAAAGATTTGAGAATGCGCTTTTGTTAAAATAGGTGCATCCTCTGGCACAGTAACACGCATATTTGTTTGGAAACTTTGTCCATTTGTTAAAACAAGGGGTTCATCAAAAACATATTTAACTGCCGTAACTTTTGTTAAATCTGTTGGATTAGAATTGTACACACCATTACGTACATCCGTGTCTGTTGTATAAACAACATGATATTTTTCAGTGTCAGGAATTAACGCCGTTAAATTCGTTTTAATATTGTCTTTCGGAATGGTCACAATGATTTCTTTAATAATTCCTTCACTGTTAGTAAAGTTGGCCGTATTTGTTTGTAAATTCACACTTTCTCCTAAGTTAACATCAACCTGAGATTTATCAAAACTGTTCGACGCATCTTTACCAATAGTTAATGTAGAAGCATATTCCTTAGCTAATGCAATTTTAAATGGCACATCAATAACTGAGACAAACTTTTTATTACCACTTAAATCTTCTGTAATTACATCAGATAATTCAAGATTATTATGACTTAAAGATTGTTCTTCAGTAGGACGCACAATTTCCGAATTTTCATCCCATATCGTAGCATATCTAATTGAATAAGTTCCCGTTGGTAACGTACCTCTATTATAAATATCAAAAGTGATTTCTGGCGTATTCTGAGTGATTGAACTTCGTTCTGTAATGGAATTCTTTACCGACTGATTCCACTTATATCCTTCAGGTGCTTCATAAATATATAACGTTCTACCGCTATTTTTATAATTTTTTATCACTTTAATTGGATTTAAGACAGGGCGGTTTTTTAGAACATTCGATGGCGTAGTTTCATATAATGAAGGATTCCAAACTGTTGATGTACGTATTAATTCATTATTCGTCCATACACGCACATTACCTATTGCCGTGTCATCAGGCGCACTTAATGATAAATAGACATGATTAATATGATCTAATTTATCAACGCTAATATCAGAACTATTATCTAATGGATCCGTACTTAAATATTTCATATAATCTTTAGTGTCTGCTTTGACAATGACATTAGCTTTTTCATTATAGTTTAATACATTTCCTAAACCTGAATTTGTATTTCTTACATCAACATCTGTTAAAGTGTGTTTAAATGCATCCTTAGTATGAATATACGAATATGCTGGTTGTAACTCATTACCTGTCAATACCCTTGTTGGAACGGAACTAGCAGCTTGTAACGTATTTTCTGCTACTTGATTAATAATAATTCCATTTTGCATTTGGGTCACATCATCATCTTTTGCAGCTGTTTCCCAACGCTGATCATCTACTGCATATGTGATATCTGCCTCCCAACCATAAATGTCCTTTTCTGCTTCACTATCTGGTGAAACCGTATCTCTAATAATTGGTGTTTGGAGTATTAAATGATTATATTTTTTATCTCCCAATCCATAGGTATTATTTGTATTGTTGATTGACGTCCATTCGTTTAATTTTGTAGTAGATCCATCAGCATTTACACCGTATAAAATAAATGGTGCTTTTAATACTATTCCTTTATCTGCATTTTTATCACTTGAACCGTTATTATAATTTATTCTAGGTAATGAAAGCTTAAAGGTAGTAAAGTAATCGCCTTCTTGCCCTGATGGTAATTGTATTGAATGCATGTAAGTAGGTGCATATTTATTCGATTGGTCTCTATCATATATATATTTTTGCACACGGAATACTTCATTTTTGTGATCTGCTTTTGAAAACAAATGTGAAGGCTCTTGCAGTCGGAAATTCATAAAATAAACATTACTTGTTGCTGTACCAGCCTCATTAATCATCTTAAACTTAATTCCCTCTGGATCAGGTACATTTTGAATATAATCTTGTCCATTTGGAAGTCGGCCTATCGTTTGCCAATCTAAGTTTACTTTAATAAAGCCGTCAGTTTTAAATTTTGCTAATAATTCTGGTGTTAATGCAGATTTTTTCAATTTTAATACTGGTGTATAACCATTATAAGGTAAAATATCACCCTCATTAAGATGGAGATGAATGCCTGATTCATCTTGTGTCCAAAATCTATTGCCTTTAGCATCTGGATCAAGTTCTAACCAACTTGGAATATTTAAAATATTATATTTAAAATCAGTATAACGTGAATAATAATGTGGTGATACTGCATCATCACGATTTTCTAAAAACCAATTATCTCTTGGCAGTGGCACCTGATAGCGATAGTTATCCGTTTTCTCAGAAATTGTCCCATCTTCTTTGATAACTCCAATCGTAGGTGATTGTGCAGCCGCTGATTTTCGTGTAATTCTCCAAATAGACGTCGGTTTTTCTTGCCCTCGATCTATGTATAAACCACCTTTTATATGATCAAATGTTGCATTAACTTGTTTAGTATCAACAAGCGTATCTCCCTGATACATTTTCATTGTTGAAGTAACAACATCACCTTCACCTGGTCCCGTCCAAATCATCCCGCCAATAACTTGACTGATATTGATTTGACCTGCTGATGTACCAGAAAGTGGTCTTAAATCAAATTGATAGCGCCATGTCTCATTATCAGATAAATTTGTCTTGTTAGTCACAAATTCCGATTTTGAAAATGTTGGTTCTGAAATTATAAATTTTTTAGGTGCTTCGTAAACCAGCTTGCCATTATCAATTGTGCCATGCCCTGATGCTGAATAAGAAAATGACGTACTTGTTACACGTCTGTTAGACACGATATCTGATGTTAAATTATAGCGTCTTTCATTACTATTTGTGCCGCTAAATACGAATTCCCCTACTAATTGCTTGTCATCAGTACCCACGTCACGTTTAACGCGTTTTTTCGGTCTTTCTGAAGTAGATTGTGATGATAGTTGATTTCTATCAACTTGATTTAAAGCAGTAGATGTCTTAGTAGCATCACTCGAAGTTACAACTTCAGATTGTGCTGATGTATTATTTTTATCTATAGCACTAGGCGTTTTTTTAGTAGTTTCTTCTTTTGAAGCAACATTATCTTGTTGCTGTACATTTTCATGTGTTGTCTTTGTATCCTTTAACACATCAGATGTTCCTACGTCTGTTACTTTATTTTTATTAACATTATTTGACTTTTCTTTGTCTTGAGCAAGATTTAATGATTTATCCTGTTGTTCTTGCGAAATACCATCGCTATATTCTTTATTAACAACTTTTTGTGTATTATCATCACTTTTTATCTCTGCAGTATGTGCTTCAGAATTAGCTCCAAAAATGACAGATGCTCCTATTAAAATTGATGTAATTCCTACTGAAAATTTTCTTATGGAGTATTTATTTTGAACATTCGAGAAATAATCCTTTTGTTTGCTTTTCTTCCTTTTCAATGGGTTCTCTCTCCTTAATTGAAATTATTAAGAGACCCCTTATATCTATCTCGGACTCATACACTATAATAATAATACGTTGCAAAACATTTTACAATATTAATGCTTTAAAAAAATAATTGTATGTGATTGTTTTATAATTCATAGCTAAAAAATTCTTAAGCGTATCAGCTTCAATCGATTTCTCTTCGCAAAGCCGTTATTTGTCGACTTGTTTTTCAATTTGTTTCTACGTCAAATAGGACTGGTAGATTTAAAGGTAGATATTAAGCAATTTCAAGTTGCTTAATATCTTTTTTATGTATTGGAGCGAATAATCTTGAACTAATAATAATTCTATTTCGTAAATTATCATAATTTCTATAACCAAATGAAACTCTTTTTATTAGCTTAATTTTATTATTGATTCCTTCAATTGGACCGTTGGTCAAATTAGAATAATTGATAGTATTTTCAATGAGAGGTGCTAATTTTCTTAATGTCCTAATTACAGGACGAAGTTTCATACTAATTTCAGAAAGATTAATTGAAAATAAAACGTCAATCAGCTTTTCAACCCGGTTTTCTTTTAATAGTCTCCTCAATTCATGAACATAGAGATATGTATTAAATAATTGAGAATCAAAAGTTAATAAATAGTCTATAATTCCTTTCTCAGTTTTCCATTCTTTAAATAAACGCACTTTTTTATAATTAAATATTTCGAGTGATTCGCGAAGTTTTAGGAACAATTTCCAAAAGGCTTTGTATTTATTATAAAGAGGTCTATGAGTGTTTCTAAACTGATTCATAATACTTACTCTCGACATATTAAGTGCTCTGTTTAAGGATTGAACAATATGAAAACGATCTAAGATTATCTTAGCTTTTGGAAATAATTCCTTTATCAAAGACATATAAGGTGTATACATATCAATAGTTACAGTTTTCACACTTTGTCTTAACTTCAATGAGTACCGATAGAAGTGTTTTTTTAATGAATTTAGTTTGCGATCAGCAACGGCATCTACGATGCGGTGTGAAATAGCATCTGCATAGATGAAACTCATTTTTCCAGTTACATATTTAACACTCTTGAACTCATCCATCATTAAGTGTTCGGGTAGTGCATTAAATGAAGAATGGTAAACTTGACTAGCCCCTTTATTAATAATTCGAGTGACAGTCATTGAAGATACTAAACAGGATTTGGCGATAGATTTTTGTGAACGATAATCTTGTGCTTTATCCAAAACTGCAAGTTTTGTAGTATTAGAAATAAAACAGTAATTGTCCACAATCTCTGACTTAGCAGTAAAGTAACTATCACAGTTTTTACAATAAAAACGTTGTTTTTTTAACTTTAAATAAGCGGGTCTTTCCATAATTCTAAGGAGAGTAATCGTTGAAAATTTTTTACCGTTTTTAATAATAGAATAATTTTCATTTTTAGCTAAGCAATTGTCGCAATGAGAAGGCTTGTACGTCAGAGTTGTGTAAAAGAATAAGCTCTTATGACCTTTATATTTATCTTCTGTAATAGTTTCAGAAATAATAATATTTTTATCTTTAATTCTTAGCATGGTTAATGTAGACTTATACATAGGCGCATTACCTTTCTTTTTATTTTGTTTGGTCGCTAATAATTATAGAGGTAATTGCGCTATTTTTATATTCAAAATTTAAAAATCGAACTAGTGATTTAAATCACCAGTTCGATTTATTATAGAACCTTCAATTTTTGGCATAAAAAAAGAGACCTCTCGGT
>NZ_KV830929.1:269677-295807 GCF_001836955.1 Staphylococcus sp. HMSC063A07 | reverse complement strand
TTTTTCTGAGATTTATGTCCCAGACCCTTTCTGACATTTATATCCCAGACCCCTTTGTTAAATTTTGATTATTTTTACTTGTTACCATAAAAAAACCGAGCTCAATGGCTCGGTATAAAAATGTCAGATTTATTTTTTAAATTGATTCTAAGTATTTTTGTCCTTTTTCTTTGTCGTAAACATTTTCCCATTTTGCAATAACTACTGTTGATAATGCATTACCACAAACATTGACACATGTACGTACCATATCAAGAATACGGTCAACACCAATGATTAGTGCTAGTCCTGCTGCCGGTATGTTCATCGCACCTAACGTTGTTAATAGTACAACGATGGACGTACCAGGAACAGCCGCCATACCTTTAGATGTTACCATTAATGTCACCATCAACATAATTTGTTGGGACAATGTAAGATGATGGCCATACATTTGCGCCACAAATAATGCGGCAATCGATTGATACAATGCTGAACCATCTAAGTTAAAGGTATATCCAATAGGTATAACAAAAGATACAATATCTTTTGGTGAACCAAATTCTTCCATTTTCTTCATCATACTAGGCAATACTGCCTCAGAACTAGATGTTGAAAAGGCTAATAAAAGTTCACTTTTCAGTATTTTAATAATAGATAAAATACTAACTCCGCACATTTTAGCTACAATACCTAAAACAACAAGTATAAAGAATACCATTGCAAATACTACTAATAATACTAATTTCAATAAAGGTAAAAGTGCTGATGCACCAAATGTAATAATTGTTGTACAAATAAAGGCAAATACACCTAATGGTGCTAATTTTAAGATTTTATTAATCATCCAGAATACAGCATCTAGTGTCCCACTTAAGAATGCCTTAACAGGTTCACCCTTTTCTCCGATTGCTGCCAATGCTAAACCAAAGAATACAGCAAAGAAGATAATCGGTAATAATTCACCTTTTGTTAAAGCTTCGAAAAAGTTAGTAGGTACAATATTTACAATTGTATCAATGAAATGATTACCATATGTAGAATGTTCAGCTGCTTGTGCTGTTGTTTGATATTTTGAGATATCGCCAGAAGGTAATTTAGAACGATCTAATCCTTGACCTGGTTTAAACAAGTTTGCAAGGATAATACCTAATGCAATTGCGATTGTTGTTATAATTTCAAAATAAAGAATTGTCTTCCAACCATATCGTCCAACTGTTTTAGACTCACCTACACCAGAAATGGATAAAGCAAGCGAACAGAACACCACTGGAATTACAATCATTTTTATGAGATTAAGAAATACATCTCCAAATGGTTTAATGTAATTCGCAACTTGGTCTTGTCCATAAAGTAAAAGTCCGACGATAACCCCTAATACTAATGCAATTAATACTTGCATTGGTAAACTTATTTTTCTCTTGAATAGAGCCATACTGCAACCCCCTCATCTGACATCGCTTCATTATATCATTTATAAATAAAATTGGATATAAATTTTTAAAATATTACAGCGATAATGTTTAAATATTCTGTTATTTAACCGTATTAACATATCAGATACGCGTATATTGTAGCGCATCTGATAGTTTTTTTAACTTATGGTTTATAGTTTTGGTCAAATGTATTATGTTTCGCACCCTTAATATTTTTCTTTGTTTCAGTATCGAAACCTTCTAAGAAAATACCTTTTCGTGTGCTAATTGGCTGAACAACATAAGTTAATTTTGGCTCATCTTTAAACACGATTTCTTTATAGTATACACCTTTTTTGGCACTATATTTTGTTTCCTCTTTTTTAATTAATCCTTTAAGATGCTTATCTTCTATGTAACTATCCACAAGCTGAATATTTTTATGACTTTGATACATTTTCATTCCAAAAAAGAAAGCAATTGCGACTACTAAAGAAATCACTAATATGATGATAATTCTGGTTATAACCTGCTTTTTGGTCATTGTAAATCTCCCTTTACTAAAATCTTTAACATGTCCGTTAAATTAAGGTACTATTCAAACTATTATGAATGAAACAGCACGATTTTTAAAGTATATCACTTCACTTGTAACAAATTTTTCTTAAAATATGTGAAATTGTTTACGAATATATTGTATATCAACTATAGATTTTATAATTATAAACTAATTGCATAAAACCTTGACATCCCTAACTATTCCTACTATTGTTATGGGATAAGGAGTGATTAAATGCAGCATAAAGAAAGCTATTTAGACAATCAGCTATGCTTTTTACTATATGTATCATCAAAGGAAATCATCAAAAAATACACCACGTATTTAAAAGAACATGACCTTACTTATACAGCTTACATCGTTATCATGGCTATAGAAGACAAAGAAAAACTGAATATTAAGACATTAGGTAATCGAATTTATCTTGATTCAGGTACACTTACGCCTTTATTAAAAAAACTCGAAAAAAAAGGTATTGTCACACGCATACGTGAAACAAATGATGAACGCAACTTGCAAATTTCACTAACTGAGCAAGGTGTAGCATTAAAACCTGAATTAGCTTCTATTTCAAAAAATGTATTTTGTGATGCAGGCGTTAGCAAAGAGGAAGCACAAAAGCTCATCAAAATTATGCATCAATTTGTTGTCGATAATTTTTAACAATGATGATTACAAGCGATTAAAGTGACTATTCATTAACTCATTATTAGATGATACTTCTTGGCTGCTCATTTCAATCACTTGATGCAACATTTTATTGTTATATACTAATGATTATACTTATAAAAAGCCCTTGTTCATTGCGCACGTTTAACATCGCAAAGAATAAGGGCTTCTAAAACGTTGAGCAAGCAACTAGTCATAGGCTTATACTAACTTGATTTTATACATATTCCTTTTTATATAAGTGAAACATTGTAGCAAAAGCCACGACCCCAAATAATGCAAGTAAAATAAATGCTAAATGACTTGTGCCAGTTAGAGACTTTGCCAACGAAATAATCAAAGGTGGGAAAAAGCCCCCGAGGCCTCCCATCATAGAAACGATGCCATTCGCTGTACCTGATTCTTTAGAAAAGTATGATGGTACAAGTTTGAATACAAGACCATTTCCAATTCCTGCACATACACTTATCATTAAACAACCAATGGTAAAGAGTGCGATATGATCTGATACCCCCAAAATAATTGCACCAATAATTAAAAATATAAAGTCCATCATTAATCCTTTTACGGCATTAAATTTATCACCTATCATACCTCCAATTGGACGTAAAAATGTAGCTAAAGCAATAAATACACCCGACCGAATACCCGCATCTACTTTATCTATAGTGAAATGATGCACTAAATAATTCGGTAAAAACAAACCAAATGCCACAAAAGCACCAAATGTGATAAAGTACCATAAACTTAAATAATATGTTCTATAATTACCAAATAAATCCTTCATTTGTGCGATTAAAGGAATTTTAACCTTCGGCTCTTTTCCATCTCCACATAAAAACATAATCAATGCAAAGACAGCTATAAATATAAGATAAAAGCGTACAGTTGTTTGCCAGCCAATAATCCCTGCAATAGGTGGTGCTAAAAAGAAAGATACTGCTGTACCAATATTACCTACACCATAAATACCATTTGCTAAACCAACTTTATCTTTAGAAAAATACTTCGGTATTGACGTTACACCCACAGAAAAGATGGCACCACCAACACCTAGAAAGAAACCAGATGTCATAAGCATGCCAGGTGTTTGTGCAAGACTCAAGAAGTAAATTGGAAATAATAGCACAATAAAACTACTGAAAAACACCCATTTTGCGCCAACCACATTGGTTAAATAACCAAATGGAACACGCAATATTGAGCCTAAAATTACTGGAATTGCTACAATAATTGATATTTGCACATCACTTACTTTAATATCTTGCGACATGAATGGCATTAATGGAGATATAATACTCCACGCCATAAATCCAACAACTAGACTCAATGTTTGTAAACCAAGTTGAAAGGCACCTTTTGTCCTAAACATTTTTTCACCTTCATTATTTATGTAATTAGTGTTAGTACATGCATGAGGATAGCAATCAACTATATGACATCACACACCCTACTTGAGACATATTTCTATAACACATACCAACTATAATTAAAGTTTATAATCCTTGTGAAAAATTGAACATAAGGATAATCCCTGATGTTTATAGGCAATTTCCCTATTTGTTATCGGTCGCTATTTATGTCATTTTAGTTCTGATATAAAAAATGCACAAAGACAATTTTTAATTTCAAATCATCTTTGTGCTATTATTTTGAGATTGATGTCCAACCTGTGTATGTTATTTCACTTTTTATTTTCTTGTTATACACCATCAATTTAAATAAGATCAAAAATCTAATAACTTTTTCTTGAGTGCATATTCTACAAGTTCTGGCTTAGATTTTAAGCCTAATTTTGACATAATATGCGTCTTATGTGCTTCTACCGTTTTAACGGAAACAAAGAGCTTTTCTGCAATTTCTTTATTGCCATAACCTTTAGCAATTAATGGTAAGATTTCCAATTCTCGTTTCGATAATATTTTAAAAGGATCATTTGTAGTGCCAGTATCATATTGTGGCTGATTGACAAACTCATTAACGAGAGATGTTGTCAGCTTCATATCCACATACATCTCACCTTGATAAACAGTCCTTACTGCTAAGATTAGCTGTTCATCTGGTGCATTTTTTAGTATATAACCTTTAGCACCATTTCTTAGAACATGGAATAAATATTCTTCGTCATCATACATCGTTAATATTAAGATTTTTGTTTCTGGAAAACTGTCTGCAATTTTACTTGTAGCAATTAAGCCTGATTCGCCAGGAGGCATACTTAAATCCATAATTAACACGTCAGGCTTATGCTCCATAACCTTTTGATATGCCTCTACGCCATCAGCAGCAGTATCTACAACTTCCATATCGTCTTGAAAATTCAGAATCATTGAAAACCCTGTGCGCACTACTGCATGGTCGTCTGCTATAACTATTTTCAATTGAATTCCCCTAACCTACATTAAATTGGTATTTCTAATGTAATAATTGTTCCTTTGCCAATTTGAGTATCAATATTTACATTACCATTGACTAACTCTGCACGTTCATTCATGCCATATAAACCTAGACCTGTTCCTTTAGGCTGTGACTGAGGATTAAAACCCACACCTTGATCAATCACTTCTGCAATGATGTGATTACCTGTATCTTGGATACTCACATCAATGTGATTCACGCTAGCGTATTTCAAGGCATTTAAAATACTTTCTTGCACAACTCGATACACAACGGTTTCAATGTCGCTATCATAGCGCTTACCCTGAATATTCGCCTGATAACTAATGGCTAATCCATAGGTTTGTTCAAAGTGTTTAAAATAAGATTTAAAAGCTGCTTCTAAGCCTAAATCATCTAAGGATGATGGCCGTAATTCGACAGAAATATTTCTAATATCGTCGATTAAATTGGCCATCAAGCTTTCAACTTGTTGGGCTTTATCGGTAATTAATACTTTATCTTGTTGATATTTTAATAATCTCAATTCAATATTAATATTTAATAATTCTTGTACAACACTGTCATGTAATTCTCGAGAAATACGTTTACGTTCGTTCTCTTGAGCGGCAATTACTTTTCGAATCATTTGACGTTGATACATTTTTTCTTGACGCTCAATTTGTGGAGAGATATTTTGCAAAGTAAACGCATAAATACCTTTTACGTCATCGATACATTGATATGTCGCAGTAAAAGGTTGTACCTGTTGATCTACAGTTTTCATAAACACTTGGAAGTTTGCATCTGTTGGTTGAGTCGTATCCATAAAACAATTCATACAGCTTTTTAATGCAAATTCGTTGGAATAGCCCTCACACTGACGACAAATTGCATTGGTCATGGTACTGTAATTGTTGTCTTCTGAAATAATTTCCTTTGCTGCATCATTCATTGCGATAACTTTACCGTATTTGTCTACAAAGACAATCTTTTCCTGCGTTGTTTTATAATATTGTTGTAATAACTGCTCTAATTGTTCTTCATTAATATTGAGCACTCCTATCACCTATCATCCTTCTGAAAATACGCTTAGTTTACCTTGAATATTAACCTTATCAAAATTGTCTGGCAATGGCTTATTTTGACGTTGACCAAGCAATAATACGCCCCATAACTCATTTTCAAACCATAGTGGAATCGCAATCAAACTCGTTAAATTTTCACTTAGTAAAATGGGGTACTTTAAGCGCTCTTCAAAGCCAATCTCTTGATCAACCTGCTCAATGATCATTCTTTTACCTGTTTTCATTACCATACCAGCGAGGCCACGCCCTTTTTTTAAAACAATTAGCTTATATCTATCGTTGGTATTGCCAGAAACAAATTGCCATTTAATTGGTGCGCCTGAGCGAAAGCGTTCTGGTGTCGCTATCGCAGCAAAATCATAGCCTTCACATTGTCTTAAAGTTTCTAAATCTGCTTGCAAACTGTTCGTTTCAATATAAGATCGAGGAGACAATATATTAACCCTTTCTTTAATGTTATTTATGTTTACGATAAATGATATACCGACGATTCACATATGATAATGGTACGCTCCATACATGGACTAACCTTGTAAATGGCCAACATGCCAGAATTGTAAATCCTAATAAGATATGACACTTAAATGATAGTGGGACATGATTCATCAACATGGCATCCGGTGAGAATGTAAATAGATGTCTAAACCAAATTGATATCGTTTGGCGATAATCAAAATCTGGCGTAACCGCATTTGTAACTAACGTCGAATAACATCCCATAAAGATAATAATGAGTAATAAGAGATTAACAAATATATCTGATGCTGAACTTAAGCGTCTAACATTCTTAAGTGTTAAGCGTCTACTTGTTAACAACAACATGCCAATCAACGTCATTATACCAAAGATACTACCAATATACACAGCGCCAAAGTGATACAAATGATTGCTAACACCTAAAAACTCTATCCAGTGTGCTGGAATGGCTAAACCAACAACATGCCCCAAAAACACAGGAATGATACCTAAATGAAATAATAAACTTCCCCATTTCAATTGTTTCTTCTCAATTAATTCGCTTGATTTAGCTGTCCATGAAAATTGATCATATTTATACCGCGCGATATGACCAATTACAAAAATAGCAACACAAAGATAGGGATAAATCACCCATAAAAATTGATTAAGCATGTGTTGTCACCCCTTTTGGTGCTTCAAGACATTCTTTTAATGTCTGACGCAAAGCACGGACCACATAGGCATACGGATTGTGATCCTCAGCCAACAAGTTTGCCATCGTATACGTGCCATCTTCAATAATCATAATGACTAACTGAATATTATCTTCCGCACGTGGATCATCATGCCATTGTGCCACATGTAAAAACTGCAACATTAGCGGTAAATAATCAGACAGTTCATTATCAACCATTTTCAAGCCAAACATCTCATATAAGACCTTTAATTTAGCCAACATCTGCCCGCGTTCTTTTTGTGTATCAAATTTATTATATGTCATATATAATGGTGCCTTCTTACTAAAATCAAAGGTATCCGTGTATATTGCCTTAATTTCTGATAAAGTGTACTGTTCCATCATTGTGCGATAAGCAACAAGGTCGGCATATGCGGGATGTGAAGGCGCTATGGTCTCTTGAAAGATATTTTGATTGAAAGTGATTTTTTCTGGAAAATTCAGTTGCTGTGCAATATAGCCAAAACTATCTTGATATTGTCTAAAATTTGCAAGATTAATCACGGAAAATACCTCCATAGAAATGATCATTATAAACTTCTTGTCCTGTCTTTCCAGAACCTACTGCTACGCCACAACCTTCACAATTTTCTCCAAAATATTCTCCACCATACCCTTGGCTACCTTGTGCACGATACGTATCTAAGTAAGTTTCTTTGTGTGATGTAGGCACTACAAATCGCTCTTCATATTTAGCTATACCTAACAAGCGATACATATCTTTTAACTGCTGCTCAGATAAGCCTAATCTTTCTAATTTATGCATCGCAAATGGTTGATTCGTTACTTGAGCACGCATATAACTTCGCATCATTGCCATGCGTTGCAAAGCTTCTTTCACTGGTTTCGTATCTCCAGCTGTAAACAAGTTTGCTAAATACTCAACAGGTAAACGCATTTCATCAATTGCTGGGAAGATCATATCTGGATCTTGCTTAGCACCTTTACCTTCAAAATAACTCATGATTGGACTAAGCGGCGGACAATACCATACCATAGGCATCGTTCTATATTCGGGATGTAGCGGAAAGGCCAACTTATACTCTATAGCCAACTTATATACCGGAGAATGTTGAGCTGCTTCGATCCACTCATGGTTAATGCCGTCCTTTTCAGCCTGTGCAATCACATCTTCATCAAATGGATTTAGAAAAATATCAAGTTGCTTTTCGTACAACGCTTGTTCATTTTCAGCAGATGCCGCTTCATGCACACGATCTGCATCATATAAAAGCACACCTAAATAACGCATACGACCCGTACATGTTTCAGAACAAACTGTAGGAAGCCCGGCTTCAATTCTTGGAAAGCAGAATGTACATTTTTCTGCTTTATTTGTCTTCCAGTTAAAATAAACTTTTTTATACGGACAGCCAGTCATGCAATAACGCCAACCACGGCAGGCTTCTTGGTCAACAAGTACAATACCATCTTCATCCCGTTTGTACATTGCACCAGATGGGCATGATGCCACACAACTTGGATTTAAACAATGTTCACACAAACGTGGCAAATACATCATAAATGTTTCATCAAATTGAAACTTGATATCTTCTTCAATTCGTTGAATATTAGGATCTTCTGGTCCAGTAACATGTGCACCTGCAAGATCATCTTCCCAGTTAGGACCCCATTGTAAATCCAACTTATCACCTGAAATAACTGAATGTGCTTTTGCTACAGGAGAATGTTGCCCTTGTTTAGCTGTTGTCAAATGTTCATAATTGTAAAACCATGGTTCATAGTAATCTTTAATTACTGGCATATCAGGATTATAGAAGATTTTTCCTAAAGCAATTTTTGACCAGCGACTCCCTGATTTAAGTTGAAGTTTGCCTTTATTGTTGCGCACCCAACCGCCTTTATATTGCTCTTGGTCTTCCCAACGTTTTGGATATCCAACACCTGGCTTTGTTTCTACATTATTAAACCACACATACTCCGCACCCGGTCTATTCGTCCATGTATTTTTACATGTCACACTGCACGTATGACAACCAATACATTTGTCTAAGTTCAATACCATTGCAATTTGTGCTTTAATCTTCAAGCCAATTGACCTCCTTCATTTTTCTCACGGCCACATAGATATCTCTTTGATTGCCAATCGGTCCATAGTAGTTAAAGTGATAGCTTATTTGTGCATATCCACCAACCAGCTGTGTCGGTTTTAAATGAATACGAGTTGGTGCATTATGAGAACCTCCTCGCGTATCTGTGATTTCTGAGCCAGGTGTTTCAATATGCTTATCCTGTGCGTGATACATAAACATTGTTCCTCTAGGCATTCGATGAGATGTGACGGCACGCGCAGTCACAACACCGTTTCTGTTATATACTTCGAGCCAATCATTATCACTAATGCCATGCGCCTCGGCATCTTCATTTGATAACCAAACAACAGGTCCACCTATAAATAATGTCAGCATGTGCTGATTGTCTTGATAAGTCGAGTGGATATTCCATTTACCATGTGGTGTTAAGTATCGTAATACTAGGGCATCTTGTCCGCCTTTTACTTGTTTATCTCGTGTGCCAAAGACCATCGGCGGTAATGTCGGTTTGTATACTGGTAAACTTTCACCAAATTGCTGAAATATTTCATGATCAATATAGTAGCTTTGTCTTCCTGTTAATGTTCTGAAAGGAACAAGTCGTTCGATATTTGTTGTAAACGGTGAATAGCGACGGCCATTTTTATTTGATCCAGGAAAAACGGCAGTTGGAATCACTTCTCTAGGTTGTGCAGTAATATTTAAAAATGATAGCTTTTCGGCTTCACGTGCGCTAGAAATATCTTTCAATGGCATACCGGTTTGTTGTTCTAAATCGGTATATGATTTTTGAGATAACTTACCATTCGTCGCAGATGAAACATTTAAAATCGCATCAGCCACTTTCCTTGCTGTATCGATACGTGGACGTTGATTTCTGATTGATGTTATGTCGTCATCATTCCAAGTTCCTATCATACTTTTTAGTTCCTCATATTGTTCACCCGCATGATAACTCACACCATGCGCACCTATTTTCCCGTTTTCCAACAAAGGTCCTAACGTAACAAATTTGTTATATATTTGAGTGTAATCCCGTTCAACTACAGTAAAATTAGGCATTGTGCGTCCGGGAACTGCTTCTATTTCTCCTTTAGACCAATCTTTGACTTGACCGAATGGTGTTGAAATCTCTTGCTTAGAATCATGACCTAATGGTGTAGTCACAACATCCTTATAAGTACCTGGCAAATAATCTTTTGCCATTTCTGAAACTGCTTTACTTAATGTCTTATAGATATCCCAATCTGAGCGCGATTCCCATAGTGGATCTATTGCTGGATTGAATGGATGTACGAAAGGATGCATATCCGTTGATGAGATATCATGCTTTTCATACCAAGTTGCAGCTGGCAACACAATATCTGAATAGAGTGGTGTAGCTGTCATTCTAAAATCTAATGATACTAATAAATCAAGTTTGCCTATTGTATCGTCTCGCCAAGTAATTTCTTCAGGCTTATCATGCTCATTAGGTTCAGCCATCAAGCCAGATTTAGTACCTAATAAATGCTTCATAAAATATTCTTGCCCTTTTGCAGAGCTTGAAATTAAATTTGAACGCCAAACAAATAATGTTTTAGGATGATTCTTCTTCAAATCAGGATCTTCAATTGCAAACTGTGTTTCTTTATTTTTCACGGCATCAACTGCACGTTTAATAATTGCTTCGTTTGACGCATCGCCAGCTTCTTTCGCCTCTTCTCCAAAGAGTAAGCTGTTTTTATTAAACTGTGGATAAGATGGTAACCAGCCTAAGCGAGCAGCAGTCACATTGTAATCAGCAGGATGCTGGTGCTTAACATGTTGTGCAAGAGGTGAAGTTAAACTAGCTACATTGGATTCTTCATATTTCCATTGATCAGTCGCAAAATAAAACCAACTTGTACCATTTTGTAAGCGTGGTGGTGCTTGCCAATCTTTGGCAAAGGCAACCGTATTCCATCCTTCAATAGGACGACATTTTTCTTGTCCAACATAATGTGCCCAGCCTCCACCATTTACACCTTGACAGCCACATAACATGACCAAATTTAGAATTGAGCGATAAATGGTGTCAGAATTAAACCAATGATTAATACCTGCACCCATAATAATCATCGAGCGACCACCAGTTTCTATCGCATTTTGCGCAAACTCTCGTGCAATTTGAGTCACAGTCGATGCTTTAACACCAGTAATTGATTCCTGCCAAGCTGGTGTATACTTGGATTGCTGGTCATCATAGGATGTTGCCTCCATGGCATGATTGAAACGCTGTATACCATACTGACTGGCCATCAAATCATAAACTGTCGTCACTTGAACGTTTTGACCATTGGCTAACTGTAACGTGTATGTTGGAATTGGTCGCTTAAAGATTCCATCACCATCGCTATCAAAATATGGAAATTGAATGGTTTTGATGTCATATTCAGTATTCGCCATCGTCAGTGTTGGATTGATTGTTTGACCATCATCAGTTTCCAATTTAAGATTCCATTGTTTACCTTCTTCCCAACGTTGTCCCATCGTGCCATTAGGTACCACAAACTGTTGGCTCTCTAAATCATAAATCATTGGCTTCCATTCATTATTGTCACTGTCAATACCTAAGTCACTTGCACGTAAAAATCGCCCTGCTTTATAGCCTTGCTTATCTTGGTCTAACATAATAACAAACGGCATATCCGTATACTGTTTGGCATAATTAATAAACATTTCATTCGGCTCATTTTGGTAAAATTCTTGTAAAATCACGTGTGTCATCGCCTGAGCAATTGCAGCATCAGTACCTGGATGCGGTGCCAGCCAGTTGTCGGCAAACTTTACGTTTTCAGCATAATCCGGAGCGACCGAAATAACTTTAGTTCCTTTATAACGTACTTCGGTCATAAAATGCGCGTCCGGTGTACGTGTAAGAGGTACGTTTGATCCCCACATAATAATGTAAGCTGCATTGAACCAATCACTTGATTCTGGTACATCTGTTTGTTCACCCCATATTTGTGGTGATGCAGGTGGTAGGTCAGCATACCAATCATAAAAACTCAACATTTCTCCACCTAATAAACTAATAAATCTAGCTCCAGCAGCATAACTAATCATCGACATAGCTGGAATAGGTGTAAATCCAGCAATTCGGTCTGGTCCGTCTTTTTTTATCGTATATAAAAGCTGCGCCGCAATGATATCTGTGACATCTTTCCAACTAGCTCTGACGTGTCCACCCATACCTCTTGCTGATTTATATTGCTTAGCTTTTTCTTCATCTTCAACTATTGAGGCCCATGCTGCAATGCGATTACCGTTGTTTTCTTCAAGTGCTGTAGTCCATAAATCCAATAGTTTACCTCTAATATAAGGATATTTAACACGCAACGGACTATACTCATACCAAGAAAATGATGCACCACGAGGACAACCTCTTGGTTCAAATTCAGGCATATCCGGACCACAACTTGGATAGTCAGTTTGTTGATTTTCCCAAGTAATCACGCCATTCTTCACAAAAACTTTCCAGGAACATGATCCTGTACAATTGACCCCATGCGTAGTACGAACGACTTTGTCATGGCTCCAACGTTCACGATACATTTTCTCCCATTCTCTGCTTTTACTTTCTAAAATGGACCAATTACCGTTAAATTTTTCAGTTGGCTTAAAAAAGTTCAATCCAAATTTCCCCATCTATATGTCCTCCCGTAAAAGGTTTAACACGAGTGCTACATTCAACATTCATATCATTGTCTTAGTTACATTGTATATTTTTTCACAAAGTTCTAATATTAGGGAATTGCCTAATTGCCTTAGTTGAAACCCTAAATTTTCAAAAATAAAAAGAAGCGAGACAGAATTCATAATGACTTCTGTCCCGCCCCGGCGAGTTTAACTGCCAATATATAGTTTATAGCCTAAAACATAGTGATGTCCCAGACTCACACTTACTCCATATAGATATAATCACACTGATGTTGTGCGATGATATGTTGAAATAAATCGTGCTGACTTTGATGTGCTGTCTTACTTGGTTGTATCAGACATGGTGTTCCTATATCTGCTAAATGTTCAGCTTGTATTAGCGCCTGTTCTTTTTCACCTACGAGTATCTTTAATATGCTATCTCTGCTGTTAGCCTTAGGTATTTGTGACATATGTTCTACGATAGGACCAACCAAACAAATGCCAGGTTGTCCTTCTAAATTTATCTTAGTTAATTGCGCTTCGATGGTTGATAAACGCCCTATTACGGTTGTTTCGTTATACCAAGAAGCATTAAAAATCACTGCAATTGGATAATCTTCAGTTGATACCGCAGTAATTTGTTGAATAATATGCCCTAAACGCTTAACTCCCATATAAATGGCAAGTGTACCACCATTGTGTAAATTTCTAATATCTGTTTCATTGCTGACATCATCTTTGAAATGCCCTGTTGAAAAAGTGACACTTGGTGCAACTTGACGCATCGTTAGTCCGACATTCATAGTTGCTGCTGCAGCACTCGCAGACGTAATGCCTGGGACAATTTCTACTTCTATCGCTTGTTGTTTTAATGCCTCAAGCTCTTCATAAACACGACCAAATATCGCAGGATCACCACCTTTTAATCTAACAACATGTTTATATTGATGTGCCGCAGCAATCATTTTATGATTAATCTGTACTTGTTGAATGTGTTTATGGTATGGCTTTTTACCGACATTAACGAAGACTGCTTTCTCTGACGCATACTGTAAAATAAGTGGATTGACTAAACGGTCATACAATATAATATCCGCTTCTCTAATTAAACGTTCGGCTTGTTTCGTTAATAAATTAGGATTTCCTGGACCAGCGCCTACAAGATATACCTTGCCACCATTGGCTATAGACATACGTAGACATCTCCGTCAATGACTTCTACTGGATATACGGTTACACAACCTTCATCAGGTTCTTGAACTTCACCAGATGCTAAATCAATTTTTTGATCATGCAGGGGACAGTATACATATTCACCACTGACCGTTCCTTCTGACAAAGGACCTTGTTTGTGCGGACAAACATTATGAATAGCATGAATATGACCACTTTCAGTTAGAAATATACCTATTTCATTACCATCAACAATGACCTTTTTCCCTATTAAAGGTGTTAAATCATCGATTGTTAATACTTTTACTTTTTCTCCTGTTCTCATCGTTTACACCTTCTCAACTTCAAAGATTTTTTGTGCATGTTTATTGTGAACAATTGCTTGCCAAGGTTCTTCTGAAACTGCTTGTTTCGCATCCATGATACGTGTATATAATGCATCTTGTCTTTCAGGATCCAACAACACTGCTTTAACATTATCGAAACCTAAACGCTCTAACCAAGGAGCTGTACGCTCTGCATACACACCTGTTTCACGGTAATATTGCATCAATGCACCGCAAAGTTTAATCACTTCATCTTCTGTAGCTACAGTCGTTAAGAATTGACCTTTGGTTACTTCTGTACCACCGTTACCACCAATATAAATCTGGAAGCCATTTTCAACAGAAATAACACCAAAGTCTTTAACCCCTGATTCTACACAACTTCTTGGACAACCTGACACACCCATTTTAAATTTATGTGGTGTGTCGATATATTCAAATGTTTTTTCTAAACGAATTCCTAAACGCGTCGTATATTGTGTCCCAAATCGACAAAACTCTTTACCAACACAGCTTTTAACAGAACGAGTTTTCTTTCCATAGGCAGATGCAGAACGCATGCCTAAATCTTGCCATACTTGTGGTAATTGTTCTTTTTTCAATCCATATAATCCGATACGTTGTGAACCAGTAACTTTAACTAGCGGTACATCATATTTTTTGGCTACTTGTCCAAGACGTATCAATTGATCTGCATCTGTGACGCCTCCACGCATTTGAGGTATGACTGAAAACGTACCATCATTTTGAATATTGGCATGATAGCGTTCATTAGCAAAACGTGACTCACGTTCATCTGCATGTTCATGAGGATAGACCATATTTAAATAATAATTAATAGCTGGTCGACATTTAGGACAACCATTTTTATCTTTAAAGTTCAAGACATGTCTCACTTCTTTAGATGTCTTTAAGCCTTTAGCTCTAATTTGTGTGACGATTTGATCTCTAGTCAGTTCTGTACAGGCACAGATTCCTGTTGGCTTAGCAGCGTAAAAGCCATCACCAAGCGTATACTCTAGAATTTGGCTGATTTGCCCTTTGCATTTTCCGCATGAATTACCCGCTTTAGTCATTTTAGTCACTTCTGCCACAGACGTTAAACCTTTAGATTTAATTGCATTTACAATGGTGCCTTTATCTACACCATTACAACCACATATCGTTTCGTCATCGCTCATATCAGCAATTGATAAACCAGCATCGGCACCTTTTTTCTGTAATAGTGCCATTAACGTATAATCTTCAAGTGATTCATGCTTTTTCATCATGCTATAAAACCTAGAGCCATCGTCCGTATCACCGTATAGTACAGCTCCCACAACCGCTTGATCTTTTAAAAATACTTTTTTATAAACGTTATCTACGCTATTAAATGCTTCTATACCGTGTACGTCTTCATCTTCAACAATTTGTCCAGCACTGTATAAATCGCACCCAGATACTTTTAAGGATGTGAATGTTGTTGAGCCATGATAGCCCTCTGTTTTTCTACCAGTTAAATAATCGGCTAACACTTTGCCTTGTTCATATAAAGGAGCAACAAGTCCATATACGTGTCCTTGATGCTCAGCACACTCTCCAACAGCATAAATATGTGCATCACTCGTTTGTAAATAATCATTAACGACAATACCTCTGTTGACCTCTAGTCCAGCATCACGGGCAACTTGCACATAAGGTCTGATACCCACTGCCATCACAATAAGGTCTGTTTCTATCACACGACCATCTGCTAATTTAATAGCTTCAACATCATCTTGACCAATAATTTCTTGTGAGTTCGCTTGTAACTCAATCTTCATACCTTGTTGTTCCAAATCCGCTTTGAGTAATGCGCCCGCCTTTGCATCTAATTGCATTTCCATCAACCAATCTGCTAGATGTAAGACAGTAACTTCCATGCCTTGATCTAATAATCCACGCGCACATTCTAATCCAAGAAGACCGCCTCCAATAACGACGGCACGTTTTTTCGTTTGTGCAATTGTCATCATTTGTTCAGTATCTTTAATCGTTCTCCAACCGATTACACTTGGCAAATCAGCCCCTGGAATAGGTAATACAAAAGCTGATGAGCCTGTGGCAAAGATACAAATATCATAAGAAACCGTTAGCCCTTTTGATGTTACAACATATTGTCCTTCGCGATTAACGTGCTCAACTGGGTCATCGATAATTAAGTTAATATCATGCGCTTTGTACCAATCAAATGGATTCATAATTGTGTCGTCAATCGTCATTTTATTTTGTAAAATATTGGATAGCATGATGCGATTATAGTTAGGATAAGGTTCTTTACCAATCACTGTAATGTCAAAGGTTGAATCGGAACGCTCTAGTATTTCTTCTATCGTGCGTATACCTGCCATACCATTACCTATCAACACTAATTTTTGCTTAGCCATAATGTCGCCCCTTTTAATCTTTTAAAGATTGCTGGAAATACCTATGCCCTTAAAGGTTCATTAACTTGATTAATGATATTCCAGCTATCACTTTTCAATTTTATTGTAGACCAATACAAGCCATTTTTGTGAATAAAATCACAAAATTAGGGAATTCCCTAACATAAAAAAACAACCAATAAAGTGCGAAACTTTACTGATTGTTACTGATATCATCTTTAATTATTTTCTTTAAAATGATAATTCCTCAAGACGTGCGCTAATAATATCTTTCAAAAGCGGATCGAAATTCAGAGATGGTGTAATAAGCAATTCTGATTGTATGTCCATTTGCGCGATTAGTTTTTTTACTTTATTCACTAAGCGTCCATCATATAAAAACATCGGCACGATAATTAACTTGGAAAAGCGCTTAGCTAACTTATCCAAATCATTTTTAAAGCTTATATCGCCATACAATGTTCTGGAGAATACAGAATAATCTGTAGCTAGCTGATGATTAAAGGTTTCTAATTCATCATGTGCTTGTGTATAAGAGCGACTACCATGTGCGATTAAAACAACTGCTACTTTACCTTTGTCATCTTTGTCGATATGAACTTGTTCAATGCGTTGTTGAATAATTTCCTGCATTAATGCATGCGTTCCTAAAGGCTGACTTAAGAGATAGTTAATATTTGGATGTTGCTCCTTTATTTGTGCTAATATTTCTGGAATATCCACTAAATAATGCATGGCAGAAAAGATGAGTAGTGGCACAATTTTAAATTCTGTTTCTCCTTGATTCAAATAATGCGTCATGATGCGTGAAATACTTTTTTCTTCACTTTCAATAAACGCCAAATCATATGGATAGCTTTCATGCTCTAACAATTGAGCCACAAAGCCTGTTAATGCCTCATTTTGATCTCCTTGACGCATGCCATGCGCGACTAAAATATTCGCTACCATCGTATCCCCCCGATACATGATTAATAATGTTGATTAAAATAATAAGATTTAATGTATCATAAGTCAATATTTTTCTAAAAAAGGAGCGTAACGTCCTACATAAAAGTCTGTTACACTCCAAAGATGTATTTAGAATTTCTAAAATATAATCTATATATTTCATTATAGCATCTACATCATTTTAATTATTTAACTAAACTATCTCGTGTACCATTCAGGTAAGCATATACGAAACCAATAAAGATACCGCCACCTATATAGTTACCAATAAATGCAAAAACAACATTTTTCAATACACCTAACCATGACAAAGCATCCAAATTAAAGAAAGCCATACCTGCATATAATCCTGTATTAAAGACAACGTGTTCATAACCCATAAAGACAAAGACAATCACGCCACACGCAATGAAGAATGCTTTGGCTAAACCTTCTTTAAACTTCATAGAGACAAAAATACCAATATTGATAAAGAAGTTACAAAAAATAGCTTTAACTAAAATATTGTACCATGTCGAATCAATCGTTTTCTTATGTACCAATGCCGTTAAACTTTGAATCATTTCAGGTGTCATAATATGCGCAAATTTCATCAAGAAAAATAAAAAAATCCCACCAATAATATTACCAATAAAACAAAAAGTAATCACTTTCATTATTTTAGACATAGAAATCACTTTATAATACCAGCCCACAGTCAAGTACATAAAATTACTCGTCAATAGTTCTGAATTAGTTAATACGATCAATACTAAGGCTAAGCTAAATGCGATTGCACCAAGCAAATTAACCAGCCCGTCATTAGTTCCGGCAAACTGTGTCTTAACAGCAAACATAAATACTGTTACAATCGCCAATAAAAAGCCAGCCATGATTGCTTTTACCATATATCTCCCTGGCGTCTTATCAAGCATGACTTCCTTCATTTGCACTTGACCAGCTGCACTTTCAATTTGTGCACGTGTCGCATGTGTGTCATCAAGTGTCTTTGCATTTTTTAACATCTAAACTTCCTCCTATGTATGTCATCATTTAATATAGACCTATTATATCCATAAAGACATAATAAAACTATAAAGCTTTAAAAAAATACACATAATATATGAAAATTTTAAAAATTAAAATGTAACATACTATAAATTTATCGCTTTTGAAATAATACATGTATTTTCTATGAAAAGCAGCTTATGTATCACACAAATTCTAAATAAATCGACATTCTATATTTGAAACTAAAACATATAAAAAACTTCCATTAAAGATTGAGCTCAACGCCCTCCCTAATGGAAGATACTTATATTACTATATTAAATCTTTTAAATATTTACCATTGTAAGAATATACCATGCGATACTAGCCAACATAATTACAAGATGAAACCACCAATCCATTTTAATAATGGCAATCACTTCTCTAATAAAAGCATTGGTGAAAAAATAGCTTTTCGTTTTACTGCCAACGCTGTAAAAATTTTTGAAATGCAATTTTTTCGCTAAAAACATCGCTCTTAGAATATGAAAATCATTTGTGCATATTAAAATATTAGGTTTATTTAATGGTAAATTTTCTATCATTTTCTTAGAAAAATATAAATTTTCATATGTCGTTTTCGATTGTTGTTCACAAATAATCTCATCCTCAACGATACCTTTATCTACTAGATATTCCTTCATAGCAACTGACTCAGGTCGCAGCTCATCATCACCCTGGCCACCACTCACTAAAAACAAATGCTGCTTATTATTTTGCTTTTGATAAATTTCTAAGCCTGCATTAATTCTACTAGCTAAAAGTGGTGTAACTTTATTATTTATTAAACCGGATCCTAGCACTAAAAAAATATCAATAGACTTATTGCTATTTAATGTTGAATAAAATATAGCTAAAAGCCAGCAGCTCAATATTAAGCCAAAAAAATACGTAAATATTAACGTAGTGAATAAATATGTTACAAATATATATTTTGACACATCATTGTTAACGATAAACGATACTGGAAATAAAGCAATCAAAATTACAATCCACATCGCTAACGATAAACTCAAAAAGTTTGTAAGACGACTGCCTTCATTTTTCAATAATTTTTTACTATCCCAAAATAAATAGAGAATAAAGGCGATAATCACGAGCATTGACAATAATAAATAACTACTTAAAACCATTAAGTTAAAATCAAATAATCTATTCAAATAATAAGATACTAAAATATACATTAAAACAATGATAATAGACGTACAGTAAATATTAAGTCGACTATTTGCTTTAAACAGTAAATATGCTATACCTAAAAGAATGAAAACAACCAATAATAATATATACATTTTTCCTCCTTTAATTAAATTCACTATAACACAACAATGTTTAAATGATTACTTATTTTGTTACTTACAAAAGTGTAAGTAGTAATATTTTTTTCTCGTGCTACGATGAAATTAATCACAGAGGAGGTATCTTAATGAACACTTACAAAATAGAAACCAAAAATTTATCCAAAAAGTTCAAAAACAATGTAGTCTTAAATGATATTAATTTAAAAGTTGCTCCAAACGAAGTCTATGGCTTATTAGGTATTAATGGCGCTGGAAAATCAACATTACTTAAAATCATTTGTGGTATATTATCCAGCTCACATGGCGAAATATTTTTAGATGGCGCACAGATGGTCAGAAATGATTTATCAAGTATTGGCTCGTTAATAGAGTCCCCGCCCACTTATAACCATCTAAATGCTTATGATAATCTAAAAATCGTAGCTTTAAATGAAAATATACCTTTTGACAATATTCCACAAGTATTAAAAAAGGTCAAACTGAAAGTAGATAAACAGAAAAAAGTTAAAGATTTTTCACTGGGAATGAAACAACGTTTAGGCATTGCAATGGCGCTAATAAAAAAACCAAAGTTATTAATACTCGATGAGCCATCAAATGGCCTTGACCCTTATGGTATACAAGATTTAAGAACATTATTGAAAGATTTAACTCAGCAAGGTACAAGCATCATCGTATCAAGTCATATACTTTCCGAAATACAAATATTAGCTGATCATATCGGTATTATTCACAACGGTAAATTAAAGTATCAAAAAGAAAATAATACTAATGAAAATCTAGAAAAAATATTTTTCGATATTACAAAGGAGTAAATTATGATGAAAAATTTAAAGACTGAATTACTTAAATTAAAAAGTTCCTCAGCTATGTATATGCTCATTTCATCGCCATTAATATTTTTAGCTTTTGCAATATTTACGGCGTTATTTGCTCAAGGTCAACCTGATAAGAATAAACTTTCTCCATATTTATCTTTGACGTTTAATTTATGGCCGTTTTTCGTGATACCTATACTTACATGTATCGTTGCTAACTCTCTCCTCAACATGGAAATAAAAAACAATCATTTTTCTTATTACAAAAGCAACAATTGGTCTATTAACAGCATGATTAAAAACAAAATCATTGTAACCATCATAGGCTTTATCATTCATGCTATTTTGATATTTATCGTTTCAATGATTGGTAACGCATTAACTTCTGGTGCTCCAATAAACCCATTACTAATATTCGTGACGATAACACTTATTTTAATTTCTAGTTTATCGTTGATACCTATAAACTTTATTTTAGTGAGAAATACAGGTATTTTTCTTGCGATATTTCTAAATCTTTTTTTATCAATATTAAGCATAATTACTATAACTATGACAAAAATATTTTGGATTCTCCCTTGGTCTTATATCGGTAGAATTCCATTAATCACTTTATCATTACATCCAAATGGTACTTTATTATCTAAGTCGAGCCCATTTTTTAATGATTTACATGCTTTATTAATCGTTTTAATCGTAAGTACCATTTATTTCGTTGCATTTTTCTTCTTAAATAATAATAAATCTTGGAGGATAAAATGATAAATGAATTTAAAATCATAAAATTAAAATTTATATCAGACATTTTAACCTATATACCACTCATGTTTACACTTTTTTATATTTTATGTATTGATTTCTATTTAGGTCCCTCATGGCATAAAACAGCTATTCAAATATATACTGGTTGCTTTAATGCAATTACGCCATTAATATTGTCCATCACAGTGTTTCAGACAATTAAATTTGAAGAGAGCATAGGACATTTCAACCATATTTTAAGTAAGACTAGCCGTTTATCATGGGCTCTAGCCACACTCATGTATATTTATATAAACTACGTCCTATCGTTAATCATTTCTACTTTAAATTTAATCATCATGAGTGAAAACTTAAATATTAGCTTATTTTACTTATTGACTAGTCTGCTATTTAATATTTTAATAACAGTCATCATATTTATGATCGGTCTCTTTATCAAAAGCGTGCTTGCAATTGTTGGAGGTATATTTAGTGTAATATTTAACATCTATTTTGGTGTGGAAGTTTTAGGCGACCAGTCATGGTATTACATGCCAATCACATATGCTACACGCTATATTCCTATGTATTTCCAAAATAGTGTACCTTATGTTTTAACGTTAATCCTATACGTTATGAGTTTAATCATTATTTGTGGCTTTTTAATGCTAACCATTAAGAAATGGTCAGGTAGAAAAATTAATGATTAATTTATAAGGTACATCGTATTGATTATGAGGCTCATATAAGCAATATTTATCAAAACTTACAGTATAAGGAAAAATGCTATTAACGAATTGAAATAGTTCATTCATTAATAGCATTTCCCAATATATTCTTATAATAATAGGTTAAGTTGTTCAACATACCTATTGACGTTTGAGTTTTGATAAAATTTTTAATCCTAAAGCAAAGTAGCCATAGCCAAGCGCTAGTCTTAAGAGATATTTTAATGAAGGACTTTTAATCCACTTAGAATTAAATATTAATGTCGGTACCAATGTACTATATGCATATAAGACTAAAACTTTTAAATATCTTGATTTCATTGTTATCAACCTCTTTTCAAGATTATTTTAACGTAATCGCATTAATTAAAGCGTGTCATTTTCATGACAATTCTTTTTTTAGTAGTCGTTCAAGCTGAGTTAAAGTCTTTCGCATACCAGTTTCAACACCCATGGATAACGCTTGTTCAGCAGCTGTCGCAGTTGGAAAAATAGTCGTAGACGTCACTTCTGTTTGTTGCTTATTCAATTGTTTGAATTCTAATACCACTTTCATCCCTGGTAATCGTGTATCTTTATCACCGTCTTTTGTAGCAAAGAAATCAAAGTAAACAATCTGATACGGTGCTTGAACCATATGGTATTCGGTTAATGTATAACTAGTCGCTTCTGGTGTTGTAATAGCATAAAATGCTTTTCCACCAGTCACTGCTTCAAAATGATAGACCTTAATTTTAGCACCTGGTGGATGAAACCATTGTTCAAATAGTGATTGTATTGTATAAGCCTTGAACACTTCAATGATAGGAGCATGAAATGTTATATGCGCAATGATTTGATTTAATTGGCGTTCAATGTGCATATGACCTATCCTCCTTTATATGTTAGTTGATCAATATGTTTTTTACGAAGTGCTTATTTATCAAGTTGTTGTTCCCAGCTTTTTATATCATATGGGTCTTTTACTTTTTTACCATTAATAAATACAGTTGGTGCTTTGGATATATGATGCTTCTTATATAATTGTTTATCTTTATCAGCCGCTTTCCATGACTGACTATTTTCTTGTTTATAATCTGCTTTGATTTTGTGCTTTTGTTGTTGACTAATATTAAGTTGATCTATTTGTTTGTCGATTAATTTTGGTGTAATCCATTCTTTGTCATCATTTTTCTCTTGTGCAGCGTATATTTTTTGTTGAAAATCTAAATATGCTTGTGGGGCAATAGCATTAACTGCATGGCCTGCACGCGCACCAATAATGGAATCTTTGCCTAAAAAAGCCATGTTGATGAATTGATAGTCTGCTTTACCTGTATCAATATATTTCTTTTTAATTGTTGGCATGACTTGTGTTTCTACTTTTTTACAATATGGGCACTTGTAATCGCCATACTCAACGATAAGGGGTTTATTATGTTTAGTAGCTTGTGGTGCACTTGGAGCGTCTTTCTTTTGTTGTGCACATGCACTTAAAATAACTAAAAAAGTCAATAATAGTATGATGGGTAATCGTTTTTTCATATGTGCTCCTTAACGTTTAGGTTAGTTCATATTTTCTTCTTTATAATCTGGATCGTGCTTTTGAATATATCCCTTTGCATCGAAATTTTCTTTAAAACTTATCGTTTTACCACTAAATTGATACGCATAATAGTGAATCTCATCATTATCACTAAGCGGTTTATATCCTAAAATGACATATTTGCCATGTTCAAAGACATAAATGTTAGCATCCTTTTTATCAAAATGCTTAACGACGTCGCCTTGATCATGTTTTGCTAAACGTTCTTGCTTATCATCTTGCATTTTAACCGCCTTATCTATCTTTTCGGTATATTTACCACTGCTGCAAGCTGTCAGCAGTAGAACGATTAATGTTAAGGCCATTGCTAACTTTTTCAAGTTATTCACTCCTAAGCTTTTAATTTATTTAATCTAGGATTCCCTATCATCCTTTAATACATGTCTAATCATACAACGATACGGGCAAACGTGCCAGTTGAAATAACAAGTTAATAAATGTTAAATAATATAATATTACTTTTATTCCATTTTCGAACTTATACAACTAAAGTATGATGGAATAATATGTGTATTTATAATGTAATTTTGTTACACTATACCTATTCAGTAAAATAGAGGAGTAGATTTAATATGAAGTTCATGACTATCACTGCAGAAGAATTCGATCAATTTACTAAAACACATTTTTCACATTATACCCAATCAAGTATGCATTACCTCACTCGCTCAGAAATGAAACATGATGTTCATTTGGTTGGCGTAAAAGATGACCAGAATGAAGTAATTGCTGCTTGTCTATTAACGGAAGCACCTGCCTTACGCTTCTTTAAATACTTTTACACCCATCGCGGTCCAGTCATGGATTACAGCAATATTGAATTAGTTCATTATTTCTTTAAATCTCTCACAAACTTTTTAAAACAACGCAATTGTCTTTATGTCCTTGTTGATCCATATATTTTAGAGAACTTACATAACGCAGATGGTGAGATTTTAAAATCTTACGACAATCGTGCAGTAATAAAAACATTAGAAGATTTAGGTTATAAACATCAAGGCTGGTCAGTTGGCTACGATATGATGAGTCAAATTCGTTGGCTTTCTGTACTGGATTTAAAAGACAAGAACGAAGATCAATTGATGAAAGAAATGGATTATCAAACGCGTCGCAATATTAAAAAAACCTATGAAATGGGTGTCAAAGTTAAAACATTGCCGATTGAAGACACGCATACGTTTTTCGAGTTATTCCAAATGGCTGAAGAAAAGCATGGTTTTTCATTTAGAGATGAACCTTACTTTATAGAAATGCAAAAAATATACCAAGATCATGCAATGCTAAAATTGGCTTATATCGATTTAAATGATTACTTGGCTACGTTAAAGGCAGATCGTGATAAATTGAAGCAACAGCTTTCAGACATAGAAACTGCTTTACAAGAGAGTCCAAACTCTAAGAAAAATAAAAATAAACATACACAAGTAACGCAACAAGTTGCAAGTAATCAACGCAAAATTAAAGAAACTGAAACTCAAATGGATAAAGAAGGTCATATCTTAAATTTAGCGGCTGCATTATATATCTATAACGACCATGAAATGTATTATTTATCCAGTGGTTCAAATCCAAAATACAATGCTTACATGGGTGCATATCGTTTACAATGGGAAATGATTAAATTTGCGAAAGAACACAATCTCGACCGTTACAATTTCTACGGTGTTACTGGAGACTTTAGTGAAGATGCTGAAGATGCTGGCGTACAAAAATTTAAAGAAGGCTTTAACGCTCAAGTATATGAATACATTGGAGATTTTATTAAACCAATTAAACCGGTATTTTATAAACTACAACAATTTATCGCACATAGAAAATAATTAATTGGGTCAGGTTACCTAAAAAATTAAGAAGCAGGACAGAATTCATATAAAAATATCCAGTAAATAACTTTTATAAATTCATTTACTGGCTTCTTTATTTACTCGTATTGTTGGCTCGCTTTCTTAGGGGACAACTTCACCTTGTCCTGTTCATTCAAGAGTCTCACCAAAATACGGCGCATTTATATGTAATTTTATATCAACATAATTAAAAACAGTCTGGGACATCATTATGTTTTAAGTTATGAA
>NZ_KV830929.1:258583-269577 GCF_001836955.1 Staphylococcus sp. HMSC063A07 | reverse complement strand
TCATTATGAATTCTGTCCCGCTCCCTTTTTTATTTGTCCAAGAACTTTATGCCCCAGACTCCTAATCATTCTATGTTATTATTCTTCATTAATGACATTCAAAAAGCGTCTTAGCTCATCTGTTTTTGGTTGATTAAATAGTTGTTCTGGTGGACCTTGTTCCCCGATAATGCCGTCATGAATAAACACGATACGGTTAGACACTTCTTTCGCAAAGCGCATTTCATGGGTCACAATAACCATCGTCATTCCCTCATCTGCAAGCTCTCTAATCACTTTCAATACATCTGTAACTAGCTCAGGATCTAGCGCAGATGTAGGTTCATCAAAGAGCATGACCTTAGGATTCATGGCTAATGCACGCGCAATAGCTACACGTTGTTGTTGTCCACCTGATAAAGCGTGGGGACGCTGGTCTTTGACACTTATTAAACCTACCTTTTCTAATAAAGCTAATGCTATACGTTCCGCTTCAGACTTTTTCATTTTCTTAACGGTAACTAATCCTTCCATCACATTCTCTAACGCTGTTTTATGAGGAAAAAGATTATAGCTTTGAAATACCATACCTGATTGTTTACGCACATTAATTTGTGACTTCTTATCATCTGCCGTGTAAGTAACACCGTTAACTGAAACCGTTCCTTCAGTTGGAATTTCCAATGCATTCATCATTCTTAATAATGTTGTTTTACCAGAACCAGAGCGCCCAATAAATGTGATGACTTCTCCTTTTTCTACCGTCAAATTGACGCCTTTAATCACTTCTTTATCATTGAAGGATTTATGAATATTGTTAAGTTCTATCATGAACGATACCCTCTTTCAATTTTAGATTCATATAATCCTTGGAGCACTGAAATAATAAAGCAGACAACCCAATACATGATGGCTACTAAAATATATATTGTAAAATATTCATACGTTGTTGAAGCCACCTCTTGTGCTTTACGGAACATTTCCGCTACTAAAATAAAGCCTAATAGCGATGTATCCTTTATCAAGCTTAAAAATGTGTTTCCTAAAGCAGGGATAGACACACGAATAGCCTGAGGTAAAATGATACGTTGCACCGTTTGACGATAAGTCATCCCAATGGAATATGCTGCTTCAGTTTGTCCTTTCGGAATGGAAATAATACCACCACGAATAATTTCGGATGCATACGCACCTACATTTAGAGATAAACCTATAATTGCAGCAATAACTGGTGCAAGTGTCCATTGATTATCTGCATCACCTGTGATTAATCTTCCTAATTCTGGTATACCATAGAAGATAATAAATAATTGTACAATCATTGGTGTGCCTCGAATAATTGAAACATATATACGTGCAATGGCTCTTAATATTCTACTGGTTGATATTCGCATTAAAGCAGTAAATAATGCAAGAATTAACCCAAGAACAAAAGTCACAATTGTAATCGGAATAGAATATTTAACTAATCCTTCTAACATAGGTCCGAAGGCTTGTCCAGCTGCGTCTAAAGCATGTTGCTGTTCATTATTGAGGTTTAGAAACATCTTCACCAAACCATTTCTTACCTATTTTAGCTAATTCGCCACTATCTTTTATTTTTTTCAAGCCTTCATTAAAGTCTTTAACGACTTTACTGTCAACCTTTTTAGAAAAAGCAAAGCCAGATTTACTTTGTTCTGCCTGACCTTTAATAGCTTTAATCTTAGCGTTCGGTTTTTGTTTTGTGTAGTCTAAATAAGATAAACTATCGTTAAAAGTACCATCAACACGATTAGATAATAATAAGTCCATAGATTGGTTAAATCCATCCACTTTAGTAATATCAGCGCCTTTATCTTTAGCTAATTTACCATAGTTAGATGTAAAGGTTTGCGCTAATTTTTTCCCTTTAACATCGTCAAATGATTTAATATCCTTTTCATTGTCACGCACAACTAACACAGCATTTGAATATGTGTAAGGCGTTGAAAATTGATATTTTTGTTCTCTTTCTTTATTGATGCCTACTTGGTTTGCAATGACGTCAAAACGGCCCGCATCTAAACCAGCAAACATTGAATCCCAAGATGTTTCATTAAATTTAAGTTTATAACCTTCTGCTTTTGCGACTGCTTTAATCACATCTATATCGTAACCAGTTAATTTATCTTGTTTATCATGATACGTAAATGGTGCATAAGTTCCTTCTGTTCCAACCTTTAAGGTTTTATCACTACTCGCTTTATCATCTTTAGATGATCCACCATTTCCACATGCTGCTAATACAAAAACAAGCGCAATTACTGTAAATAAAAGTCTTTTCATCTGAATAGTCCCTCCATATTCCTATTATTTCTATCAGAATAGAATAATTTTAATCCTATCCTTACTATTAGTCAATAAGGAGTTACTCATTACAATCATTTTTCATGCCTTTACATAAGCCTATTGACGCTGATTTTTTAACATAAAAGTAAGCAATAAACTAATAACTGTAATGATAACAGCAAATAAAAATCCAGCATGATAGCCATGTAACACCGCATCAATTTTTATTTGAGCTGTCATCTCAGCTTTGGTCATTCCACTATATTGTTGTATATCTGGCGAAAATGCTTGACTTGCTTGGGAAAGAATAGTGATTAAAGCCGCCGTCCCAATTGATCCAGAGATTTGTTGCGCTGTATTCGTCATGGAAGAGCCATGTGCATTTAACGCATGCGGTAATTGATTCATAGTATGTGTCATAATAGGCATTAAGCTCAGAGCGATACCAATCATTCGTATACCATAAATTGTTGTTAAAATAAGTGCCGACGTATGCTCATCCATAAAAATGAAATAACATGTTGTCACAATAACAATAATGACACCTATAAATGCTAACAATTTCACGCCAAAGCGTTCATATAATGCGCCCGAGATCATTGACATTATTGCCATCACTATTGCACCAGGTAACAACATTAATCCAGAATCTAATGCTGAGCGGTGTAAGACATTTTGTACAAACATCGGAAGCACGGTTTCTGAACCTATCATTGAGATCATTGTTACTGACATAATCGCTAGTCCAACGGCAAATTGCTTATTTTTAAAAACTTCAAAATTCAATAATGGTACGTCAAGTTGATATTGTCGCCACACAAATAAAGCAATAAAAATCACACCAACAATTATAGTTGTCAGCACAATAGGATTATTCCACCCGTCTGTTGCAATAGAGCTCACTCCATAAAGCAAGCCACCAAATCCTAATACTGACATTGTTATGGATAAAGTATCAATTGGGGCATACACTTTTGTGCCAACATTTTTAACCGTTTTTAAAGCAATTAAGAATGTGAATGCTGCAGTAGGTGCTACTACGTGAAACAACGCTCTCCAATCTAAATATTCAACTAAATAGCCAGATAATGTCGGCCCAATCGCCGGTGCTAGTCCAATTACCAAGCCAAAGGTCCCCATATATTTGCCGCGTTCATGTGGCTCGAAAATATCTAAAATTGTTGTCATCATCAGTGGCATCATAATGCCAGATCCTAATGCTTGAATAATACGTGCGATTAATAAAACAGAAAAATGAGGACTAAATCCTCCAATTATCGTTCCAATAAAAAAGACAGCAATTCCGACTAGAAACACTTGTCGTGTCGTATAACGCTGAATTATAAAGGCAGACAAAGGAATAACAACACCGTTTGTTAATAAGAATGCTGTTGTTAACCACTGCACTTGTGAATACGCAATATGAAAATCTGCCATAATACTAGGTAACGCGGTTGTTAGCAGTGTTTCATTTAGCAATCCAAAGAATCCGCCAAATAACATCGTGATAATCATTGTAAGTTTTTGTTGTAGTGACATATGTTCCTCCCACTAAAATAACATCATACATTTCATAAATAATAGCTATTTTACTAATAAATTCAACACTCCCCTAATTTTTTGCTTAAAATAAAATAAATCGTAATAATTCCTATTTACAAAATACTATTAATCCGTCATACTATATGAATAAGGGAGGCGATAATATGAAGCAAGATGTACAAACTGCACGTCGAAACTTAAAAAGCCCTAATATTAAAACTAGAAAACGTGCATTAAAAATTATCAAGCAACATAAACGCAAGTAACCCTATCACTCACTTAATAAATAGAAAACAAATTGTTGCATATTATTTTAATATTTCATTATTCATACTTATCTTTATTCACACTTATACTTTATATTTATCTTTATTTCTTAAGCACTTACATTAAATGACATAAAAGCCATTACGTCGCATTTCACGCAACGTAATGGCTTTGATTTATTAAAGATAATATTTATTTGTAACGTTTAAGTTATCATCTAATTCATAAACAAGTGGCGCACCTGTTTTAATTTCGTAACCGATAATGTCTTCATCTGAAACATCTTCTAAGTATTTGATTAAGGCGCGAATAGAGTTACCATGTGCAGAAACTAATACTGTTTGACCATCTAATAAATGTTGTGAAATATGGTCTGTCCAAATTGGTACAACACGATCTAATGTTGTTTTTAAACTTTCAGAGTATGGCATCATACGTTTATCTAAGTGACGATATTTTCTGCTTTGTAGATATTCTTCACGTTGTGCTTCTGTTTCAGCTGGTGGTTCAATATCATATGAACGACGCCATTTATGAACTTGTTCTTCACCAAATTCTTTTCGCGCATCATCTTTATTTAATCCTTGAAGCTTACCATAATGTCTTTCATTTAAACGCCAGCTTTTATGCACTGGAATCCATAACTGATCTGATTCTTTAAGGATATAATTTGTAGTTTCTAGCGCTCTTTTTAACAGTGATGTATAGGCTACATCAATTTCGATGTTGTTCTCTTTAACCTTACGTCCAGCTGTGACTGCTTCGTTAATACCTTGTTCAGATAAATCGACATCAGTCCATCCTGTAAATAAGTTTTTTGCGTTCCATTCACTTTGTCCATGTCTACATAAAATTAATTTAGGCATGTAAAACACCTTCCTATAACTGAGATTTTCTTGTTGCAGTGAACAATGTATTTTTTTGTTACTTATATTATAAAACGACTTGCACAAGATTACTATCATTGACATGCTATTTTTGTAATAAATTACCTGAAATTGTGATCTAGCAGTGATATTTGTCGCAAAATTGCAAAAGTTGTTATTAAATTATGAGCTGTTAGTAACCACCAATGACTTAATCTTTGCTATAATTAAGTTTCCGTAATTGATTTTGATAACGTAAATAAGGGAACCGTTTTTCTTCATATTATCCTGTTTATTAAAGGAGTTTTTATTATGAGAAAATCAATATTAGCATTTATCGCTACGGTATCAATTGGGGCAGCAAGTGCTGAAACTTATACACATACGGCACATGCAAATGACTTAACAAATGAACAACAAAAATCAACACCACCTACCACACAGTCTATACAAACAACAACCTCTTCTCCTGAAAGTGATAACGATGTAGATGCTGTATATGACCGCTTTATGGCTGCAGGTGGGACTGAAGAACTTTGGGAAAAAATTGTGTTACCTGAATCAGGAGGCAATCCGCATGCTAAAAATGGAGAATATTTTGGCTTAGCACAAACTAAGTTATCTTGGGGCTATGGAACCGTTGAACAACAAACACGTGGCATGATTGAATATGCTCAGTCGCGCTATGGTTCAATCAATGCAGCAGTTAGATTTCGGACAACGCATGGATGGTGGTAAGAAAGCACACTAGGAACAGACAGCCATACATTACGGCGTATTGAATATAACAGAAGCGGGAAAAATTTATTATGAATTCGTAGTCCCGCTCCGGCAAGGTTGACTAGGATTGAAAAAAGCTTGGTATAAGCGTATTTTCAATCCCTTCAACAACTGCCAATATATAGTAAATAGCCTAGAACATAATTACGTTCTAGGCTATTTACTCATAACTTAAAATTTTTTAATTCAAAATCTATTGGTAATATGGTTCAGGATGGACATAAACAGATGAAATTCCCTTACCATGCAGATGGCTTTCAACCCGATCACAAATATCATGTGCCTCTTTAAGCGATAGTTTAGCATCAACAGCAATTGTTACATCTAAAAATATACTGCTACCATGATAACGTCCTTTTAAACTATTCACTTTAATCACATCAGCTACTTCCAACACATCATCACGATATTGTTGTAACTCTTCCTCATTAAAGCCGTCACTTAAGGCAAATATCGATTCTTTAAAAATGCCAAACCCTGTATAGATAATTAAAAAACCTAAAATTGTAGCTAAAATAATATCGACAATTGGTAAACCAAATTGTGTAAACACTAGCCCTATCGCCGTTCCTATACTCACTAAACTATCCGATAAATTATCTTTCGCTGCTGAGTTTAGTGAGCTGCTATTTGTTTTCTTAGCGAGTTGACGATTAACTATATAAACAGCGAACATGATTATACCGCTAATTGCACTAATCACAATTGTTATCGCACTTGGTGTGTGGTGGTCTCTTGTAATTAATCTAGGTACATTTTCAATAACAACTTGAATACCTACGAACATGATTATAAATGATACTAATAATGTTGATATATTCTCTGATTTTAAGTGACCATAAGGATGATTTTTATCTGCAGGTTTAATCGATATTTTCAAGCCTACAATCACTGCCAATGACACTACAATATCTGTCATATTATTTAAGGCATCCGCTCTTACTGCCGCAGAATCATAAATAAAACCTGTAAGATATTTCGTAACAGATAAAATAATATAAACAATCAAACTGAGATACGCGCCACGCTGTGCCAGTTTTAAATTTTCACTTTGCGACATTCAACTAACCACCTTAACATCCTTTATTAAAGCTAGTATGAATGAATTTTAATTGTTTTACAATAATTATTAATTTCGATATTTTTTGTAATAATAACATAACTATTTTATTAGAAGCACCTAAAATTTTAGTTATAATCACATACACTTTATGACACGTTAAAATTTGTCTCTAAGTATCCATTTAGACATAACAAATGTAATCGGTATGGTTATGATTAAACCGGCAAATGGTGCTATTTCTGATGGAAAATGTAGCCAGCGGACAAATATATATAATAACGCCGTTTGCATTCCCATATTGACAACTTGTGTAAACGGAAAACTTAAAAATTTAACTAGTGTCGGTTTAACTTTATAAACAAAATAACAATTTAAATAGTATGAAATAACAAAACTAACTACAAAACCGGTAATGTGGCTCACCATATAGTTTATGTCGAAGACCTTTAACAGTAATAAATAAACAATATAATAGTTTAGCGTATTGATGCCACCTACTATAATAAATCTTAAAATTTCATAATGTGTTGCATTTAATTTCATGATTGATTCCTCATTACCCTTCATCTTCTTTATTAAGACAGCGCCTATATTATCGTTTCTCGTACAAATAATATGCTATTAGTGTATTATTTTTCAAGCTATTTCTACTATAATAATAGTATAGCAATAAATGTCATAGACAAGGAGTGGCTTTATGTCCATAAAACATATTGTTATCGCACCAGATTCATTTAAAGAAAGCATGTCTGCTAAACAAGCAAGCATTGCCATCAAAGAAGGTTTTGAACGTGTTTTTAATAATACTGTTCATTATGAACTCATTCCTATGGCAGACGGTGGCGAAGGAACAACAGCAGCGTTAGTGGAAGCATTAAATGCTGATTGGCGATATATTCGTGTACGAGATCCATTATCACGACCAATTATGGCTGGATATGCCATTACACCGAATAAAGATACAGCAATCATTGAAATGGCAGCAGCTTCTGGACTCCATCTTGTTCAAGCTAGTGAACGTAATCCATTAATAACGTCCACGATTGGTACTGGCGATATCATTCTTGATGCATTGAATCAAGGTGTTAAACGTATCATTCTTGGTATTGGAGGTAGTGCAACAAATGATGGTGGTGCAGGCATGTTAACTGCACTTGGGGTTCAATTTCTCGACAACAATCATCAAATCTTACCACAAGGTGGCGGTGCGCTTGCTCAATTATCGAAAATTGACAGCACAAACCTTGATAAACGTTTAGCAAAAGTAACGTTTAAAGTTGCCTGTGATGTAACTAATCCATTATTGGGATTACAAGGTGCCAGTGTTGTTTATGGTCCACAAAAAGGGGCAACCGAAAAAATGATACCAAAGTTGGATTCCGCCTTGGCAAACTATCATGATAAAATAAAAATAGCTTTAAACAAAGATGTAAAAGATATCCCAGGGGCTGGTGCAGCTGGTGGCTTAGGGACTGGTCTACTTGCCTTTTGCCAAGTCACAATGATGAAAGGCATCGATCTTGTATTAGAAGAAACTCAATTTAAATCTTATGCCGCGCAAGCAAATTTAGTCATTACTGGTGAAGGAAAGATAGATGGACAAACAATTTATGGAAAAACACCTATTGGAGTAGCTAAAGCAGCTAAACAATTTCATTGTCCAGTCATCGCTATTTGTGGCTCATTAGGTGACAACTATGAAGCAGTGTATCATCACGGCATCGATAGTGTCTTTAGCATCATTGAACAGCCTGAGACATTAAATCACTTATTAGAGCATGGATATGATAATATGGTAAAAACTGCTGAAAATATTGCACGCTTGATTAAACTCTCATCGTCTTTTCAGCTATTAAACAAACAAAACAACTGATTAAGTATTTCCCAGAAAATATTAGAGGTGATGTTACATGAAACGAACAGAAAAATATAGAGACAGTTATGAACAAGATAAAGAATATCAAAATCAGCAACAACGTCAGCAGCACGCGCGTTATCAACAACAACGTTATACAAACCAACAGCAAGCACAATATCAAAATAACGGAGATAGATATCGTCAACAGCAAGCACGTTATGATGAAAATGGCAATCGTTATTACAATGATCGTGATTTTCGTAGAGAACAACAGTTAGAAGAAGATAATATAAGACAGAAAAAGTCTAAAAAATGGTTATATATTATCATCGCCCTGCTTTTAATTGTCGTTGCCGTGTTTGTGACACTTGCATTTATGGGTGGAGATAGCAATAGCGATAAAGTAAGTAACGATCCCAACGTATCACAGAACTACCAAAAACAAGTCAAAGATAAAGACGATAGTATTACAAGTCAAATTGAAGCGGCTAAAAATGATATCAAAGACAAAGTCAACACAGACAATACGATTCAAAAACTACAACAAGAAATCAATAGCTTAAAACAAAATGAACAAAATAATGCAGATTCAAAATTCACTAAATTTTATCAAGATCAGTTAGATAAATTAAAAAATGCCAACCAAGCACAACAAAACAATGCAGACCAAAGTAAAGTTGAAGGTATGCTTGATGATATCAATACTAAATTTGATAGTCTTAAAGACAAAATAGAAAATTTTATCAATAGTTTTAGTGGGAAATAAGTTACTTATTAAAGTTGAAGACCATTAGGTAACATTTTAATATATAAGCAGGACTGAAATCATTATAATGACGTTAGATTTCAGTCCTGCTCTTTTTCTTTTTTGCTTAATGCACTATCACAGCTATTTATATTATGGCAAAATGTTGGTATAATTAAAAAATTAAAATATTTAAAATAAAACATGAATTTAACATTCGAGGAGTCTTTTATGTCTCAGTCATTTCGTACGTTTCCTATTACTTTGTTAATCATATTAGGTGTTATTACTGCCTTTGGCCCTATGACCATTGATATGTATGTTCCTTCATTACCTAATGTACAACATCATTTCGGGTCATCCACATCAGAAGTTCAATTAACGCTATCCTTTACTATGATAGGCTTAGCCATTGGTCAATTTTTATTTGGTCCGTTATCAGATGCATTTGGTCGTAAAAAAGTTTTATTAATGATTTTAACGATATTTTTAATTGCTTCATTCGCGGCAACGCTAACGGACCACTTACCTCTATTTTTAATTTTACGTTTTGTTCAAGGCTTAACTGGTGGTGGTGCCATCGTTATAGCCAAAGCTTCAGCTGGTGATAAACTCCATGGCAATGCGTTGGCTAAGTTTTTGGCGGCGCTAATGGGTGTCAATGGAATAATTACAATTATCGCACCATTGATTGGTGGTTGGTCACTTAAACTAGGGTCATGGCATGTCATCTTTATTGTGCTAACAATTGTCACATTTATACTTATTATAGGTGTATTATCGCAAATGCCAGAAACAGCAAAAGATACACATTCCAAATTAAACTTTAGCCACATTTTTTCAGACTTTGGACAACTGTTGCGTAAACCCAAATTTGTCATTCCTATGCTATTACAAGGATTGACATATGTGATGTTATTTAGTTACTCATCTGCATCACCTTTTATTACACAAAAAATATATACACTTACCCCGCAACAATTTAGTCTGATGTTTGCAATTAATGGCATTGGGTTAATAGTTGTCAGTCAAATTGTGGCGACATTAGTTGAATATATCCATAGACACACCTTATTAGTTTATTTAAGTATCATACAAATTATTGGCGTAATTCTAATTGTTATAACTTTAACATATCATCTACCTATATCTGTATTGATGATTTCGTTCTTTATTAATATTTGTCCAGTTTCCTCTATTGGGCCTTTGGGTTTTTCAATGGCAATGGAAGAACGTACTGGTGGTAGTGGCAACGCATCAAGTTTACTAGGTTTGTTCCAATTTATTCTTGGCGGCATGATTTCACCACTTGTAGGCTTAGCAGGTCAATTTAATCCAATGCCCTACTTAATTATCATTAGTACTACAGCTGCCGTGTTCATTATTTTACAATTTACTTATTTTAAAATTAATAAGCCGTATATTAAATAAAATATATCCGTTTGGGACATCATTATATTTTAAGCTATGAACTAAATATTGGCAGTAGTTGACTGGAATGAAAATACACTTATATCAAGCTTGTTTCAATCCTAGTCAACCTTGTCGAAGCGGGACTATGAATTCATAATGAATGCTGTCCCG